>PLXF01000156.1 GCA_003151315.1 Parachlamydiales bacterium | reverse complement strand
TAATTGTTTCAGATAGGTGAAATCGAGCGGATCGGGACTCCCTATAGAAAGGCCGACCCCATGCATAACAACAGGGTAGCGCTCTAATACCCACTCCAAATGTTCTAGGGGCAAAGCAGCCCCCTCTAAGAAATGTTCGCTAATAATCTCGAACCAATCAATCTGAGGGGTGCTTGAAAAAATTTCTGGAAAATGGACAGGTCTCAGTCCGATCCCAATTCCTAAACGGGGCAAATTTCTTGAAAACATGCCCATTATTTAAAGGGACAAACCGTTTAATGTAAAGGAACTATTCCCCATCCACTACTTTTTGAGCCGCGCCTTTACGTTTGGTTTTCACGACTTGAACCCCATCGGATTGCTGGTTACTGCAGTTGCAATCGCCCGCTCCCCCGCAATTCATGCAAGCCCTAGGCTTTTTCTTGCAGGTGCCGCAGTCGGGTTCTTCATAGCATTTCCCTTCTTCAAAAGAGGGATTTTCTTTAGTGCATTTTGTCATAACAACTTCGTCTAAATCCCCATTTTGGGCAGAAAGACAAAACAAAGTGACAAATCCAATCCCAACAAACTTCAACAATTTCATAAAATCTCCTTATCGTATGAGATATGCCATTCATGATTCAAAAATGGTATATCTTAGAAACGAACGGTAACGCTAATCAAATTTTTTGTACACATCTCTCGCGGTTCGCTTAGCCGATTGTTTTTTAAAAGAATTTTAGATAAAGTTACGCATCATAAACCTTTCGTGACTCAAGAATTGGCTTTTACATTTGCTATTCCCCAGGTAACCCATGATTTTTTCTGCACTCACATTCCTTCTGTCTCTCTTTCCGTTTGTTACTTCCGCCGCAGAGAGCGATCATCTTTTTTGCGGCAAACACTTCCTAGCTAGTTACCAAGATTGTGACTTAGACGCTCTTGGTGATGTGGAAGGAGTAGTTCGCGCTCTCGATGATGCCGTTCGCGCTTCTGGAGCGACAATTTTAGATAGCTGTTCCTATGTCTTCAAGCCTAATGGGCTCACAAGGGTCTATCTTTTATCGGAAAGCCATGCAAGTATCCACACCTATCCCGAACATGGGTCTTGTTTTGTCGACCTATTTACCTGTGGAGATAACTGCAGTTCCGATAGATTCGATCAGATTTTGCGCGCCTATTTACAACCAGGAACGGTCAACTCTCGCCTTTTGCTTCGCCATACAGAAACGGAAGAGCTAGTCAGATAAGCCGACGGTGAAGATCGAACAGTAAAAATAGTAGAACCATTTTGCAAAACCCGCTAAGGTTTGAGTCGCACGAGGTTTACCGTTCGTGATCCAAGAATCGGTTTTTTAGGGCCATCCGCAAAAACCGATTCTTGAATTACGAGCGGTATACACACAATACGAGGATGCCATGAACAAAAAAACATTGATCTCTTTAGCGGCCATTTTAGTTGTCTTAGCGAGCCTGTATTTTGCGCAACCGCAAAACAATCCATTGATCGATATGAACAACACAATTTGTCCTGTCTCCGGCCATTCCGTAAATGGGGTCGACACTCATGTATATCAAGGGAAAAAATATAACTTATGCAGCGATCAATGTAAGGAATCCCTTTCACAAAACCCAGAAAAATACATCTGGGAAGAGTAAGAGAGAAATTGGCTCCTCAAGAGTACGCAAAAAGATTTACAGCTTGAAAGACGCACACCTCACTAACTGTTAAAAAAACAAGAGCCGAATATATAGTGATTTAAAATTCTATTGATAGAATATGCAAGAAGGCTGCGCAAATTTTTTGCCTGGAACGAGCGACCATTGTACGATTACAAGGCGCGAGTGAAGGCNNAATAGAATTTTAAATCACTATACATTAATTATCCGATTGTGCGGTGACGGAGATCCACTCTGTAGGGCAATAATCTTGACTCGGCAAAGTGGGAAAAAGGGGCCAAGGATAGATAACCTTTTTATGGGGGTTTTGGTTGAGCCAAGCGGCCCACCATCCAAAACTCGAATTGCTGATGATGTTATGCTTGCAAAAACTTAAAAGAAGAAGATCGATATAAGGGACCTCTCCTTCTAAAAACACAACGTTCATTTTATCAGGCGGTATATTTTGTTTCGCGTAGGATAAATCATTACTGCTCACGACAAATAGAGAAGACTCGGGGAAAAGAGCCATCGCCTTCTCTAAATAATCCCGCCCATATTGGGGATACATTCCTCCCGAAGGATCTTCCCCTTTATAGTAGCGAATTTGAACCCCGACGGTATTGGGGTTGTCTATAAGCCAAGAATAGCGATGCACCATGTACTCCATATCCGACGAAGATGGGGCCAACAGTTTGAGTAGCCGCTTCCGATGGTGCGCAAAATATTTTTCCGATTGGTAATAGCCCGCAAGGCGCATATTGGGAGAATAGGTAATAGGAGAATAGGAATAGGTACGCTCGTACCATTCCGTCTCAACCGTTCTCTCTGTTTCTTGCAAATTAAAGCGAAAAAAGGCGCGCCCCACCTCTCCCGATCCCCTATATCCCATAAAATAGGGCTCGGCTCCATTGTCCCAAGCTAAAGCGCTTGCCGTCGCAACCTGGAAAAAGTTATTCCCCAGACGCCCCTGGAATCTGGCCGTCACAAAGGGGGGCTGCTCCTCAGCAAGTACAAATGAAGCAAGAAAACAACAAACCGCCCAATAAAAGACCTTTTTCATCGCCACTCCCGTTAAGAGAGAACGACTATATAATAAATATTATTTTAAGACAAACATCCCCTTGCGGCTCAAAAAACGATTTTTGAATCACGAGCAGTATAGCGTAGATTTACCCAACAGTGATTGTACTGAAAAGAAGGTCATGATCAGACGTTGCTTCAGGCCTAAATTCAAGTCCAGAGTACCCTGTCTCTATGACTCTCGTAGAAATTGCGGTTGCTTTGCCTGCTATAAATGTGTAATCCAAAACTAGCGATCCAGAGGAGAGTTTACTCATCAGCTCAGCACACCATTGATCTCCACCCCAAGTTGTTTTCCCTTGAACCGATGCATCTCTTCGAAGCCAGTTGATTTGATGACGATCTAAAAATGTATTTAATTCCTCCTCTTCTTGATTCAGGTCTCCTGTAAAAATGACGTTATGGCCCTGCGCAACCTTTTTCTGTATCTGCTTTGCAATCTTATTCATTTGCATAGTTCGCGCTATTTTTTCTCTATCTTCCGGCTTTGCGGGAATCTCCGAATGTTGCAAATGAGTCGATATAACCGTGGCAAAAGGGGTCTTCTCACCCTGACTCTTGATATCGAATGACAAAAATCCCTTTTCTGAAAATTGTGCTCGCCCTGTAAGTTCCGTTCCTTTCATAAAAGGAACAAATTCTATGGAACTCCCCACGATCTCATATTTGCTGGCGATATACATCATAGAGGAAGGTCCTATTGCCCTCACACCCGCAATGGGGATAATAAAGGGATATTCTGACAGTAGAGAAGAAAGATAACAGGCATCACAAATATCAGGCACTTCATACAGGCAGGCAATATCAGGATTTAACTCTTTGATCATCTGGACATTAGAATTCATTCTTTCTTTGCCAGAAGCGGGCATTACTTGTCCGTCAGTAATAGAATAACCGGCGGGCATATAACATTGATTATGTGAAACAAGCGTAATCTTCTTATCTTCAGGTAGTTTTTTCCCCTTTTTAGCTTTTTCTACATAAATATAAGACTTCGACTCTAAAGTAATGACAATGCCGCGTAGGGCCGCTCCAATCGGGGCCGTGCAAGGCGTTAACAGGGTAAATGCAACAATCCCTAACGCAAGGAATGTTGCCTTCATCACCTTTTGAGCTGTCGTTTTACACGTCTCATTCAATATATAAAAAGTATAAAAATATTCACGAACTTTGCAAATAGGCTCGGTCAAATAAGAAGCTACTTTTAAAGCGTTTATTTTAGCGGCGACTCTCCAATCGCTAGCCCCTTTACTTGTTGCCCAGCTTTTAGGCAGCGCTGCTGAGGAAACTTGGGCTAAAGTAAAAGGAACCGAATCTGGAAAAATCGAGGCATCAGAAACACTCATAAGAATCCTATTAAAAGAGAGCAAAGATTCACTATAACTAAGAATTAACTGAAATAGAAAGGATAAAAAATTGTTAAACAATATTTCAACTATTTTATTTATTTAGAACAGTTGGCTGATTTAGACTAAAACAACCTCTTACCATCCCCTCTTCTGCGTCCCCACATTCAGAATTTTTGATTGGCGAAGTTTCTCAATTTCAGCTACAATTTTTTTCAAAAAAAGTTGATTCCAAGGAGTTCTGGTCATGTCTAATATGGAGATCATCAAAAAATTACAAAGTCACTTTGATAGCCTAGCAAAAACTGTGCCTGGAGAGGAAATTGAATTCTGGTTTGCTAGAGATTTGCAAGAGCCTCTCGGATACACTCGTTGGGAAAACTTCATAACGACCATTACACGTGCTATAGAGTCCTGCAAAACAACTGGTTGCGATCCAGACGACCATTTTCGTGGCGTCACGAAAATGGTTACTCTAGGCAGTGGCTCCGAACGAGCCATTGAGGACTTTATGTTGACCCGTTACGCCTGCTATTTGATTGCCCAAAACGGAGACCCCCGCAAAGAACCCATCGCCTTTGCCCAAAGCTATTTTGCCATCCAAACGCGCAAACAAGAATTGATAGAAAGCCGAATGTTGTTACAGGCTAGGCTAGAGGCTCGAGAAAAACTCAGGGAATCCGAAAAAACCCTTTCCCAAAATATCTATGAGAGGGGGGTAGATGAAACTGGCTTTGGACGAATCCGTTCTAAAGGTGATACTGCTTTTTTTGGAGGCCATTGCACACAGACAATGAAGAACAAATATGGGATCACGCAGAGCCGTCCATTGGCAGATTTCCTGCCCACTTTAACGATTGCCGCTAAAAACTTAGCAACAGAAATGACCAATCACAATGTATCTCAAGATGACTTACATGGCGAAATGGCAATAGCAGATGAACACATTCAAAATAATCAAAGCGTCCGCGCAATGCTCGGACAGCGTGGTATCAAACCAGAAAATCTTCCTCCAGAAGAAGATCTCAAAAAGCTCGAGCGCCTTGTAAAATCTGAAGAAAAAAAACTAACGACACAGTCGGGTAGGCTACCGAAATCCTAAAAAATTGCAATTTTATAGTGATTTAAAATTCTATTGCTAAAATATGCAAGAAGGCTGCGCAAATTTTTTGCCTGGAACGAGCGACCATTGTACGATTACAAGGCGCGAGTGAAGGCGAAAAATTTGCTGCAAAGCCGACGCAGCAGATTCTATCAATAGAATTTTAAATCACTATACTCTTTTTTTGCAGCAGCTTGCTGCAAAATTGCAAATTCTGGATAGGCCTCAGCGAATTGCTCCATATAGAAAAGTTTCGAGGCGAAAAGCCAGGCGGAACTGCTGCAGATTTGGTTCTCTTAATTAGAAGCTCTTCTCTTACTCAATTTGGTTTAGCGAACGAGAGCTCGTCCAGGAGAATGGGGACGGGCGGACTCGAACCGCCGAAACCCAAAGTCGGAGGATTTACAATCTCTTCCAGTACAGCACCGATGTTAGTAGAATAGACCAGGCGCGAAATGCGCAAAAAATCGTCCGGTCCAAAGATAGAAACAGCCCTACTCGGGATTTTTTTTCTGAAATAGCAAACAGTGGGTGCCGATTGATTTGTCTTTCATCCAGTGGCTGTTTTTCATGAGGAACGCTACCGCTAGATTTTTATTGAGGGCGTCTGCATCGCTAAGCCAAATGTAGCCCCCCGGTTTCACTTTAGGGAAATAGAGAACCGCATCGTCTAAACTCCCCTGCCTGGAAATATTGCCGTCCAGATAGAGAAAATCGATCGACCCATCTGTAAAGGACGAAACGGCCTCTTGAGAGGTTTTCCGCATGGGCTCACAATAATCCTTCAGTTTTTTTGTCGTGATGAGATCTTGGAATTTGCCGTAGATCATCTCCATGTCTAAATGGAGCCACCAAGAAAAGAGTTTTCCCGGTTCTAGCCCCTCTACAGCGGCGTACCGATCCCACGCGTCAATAGCATAGAGTTTCCCCTTTTTTAAAAAACTTAAAGCTCGGGAGATCGGATAGGTAATCGATCCTCCAAAGGCGCCGATTTCGACACAGACTTCCGGTTTATTTTTTCGAATAAATTCCATGATCTGTTCCGCTTTAACGGGGACATTCCAGCCGATGATTTCAGGGAGTTCTTGCAGCGTCTCTTCCTTATATTTTTCCCAGGAGCTTTTTTTGCTAAAGGCATGGACCTGGATATCGGAAGGGGAAGCGGCAAATGTTACGTGGTTATAGCGTAAATTCACCAATTTTATTCCGGGAACGGTGGCAATTTCGTGATCGTAGGGAAGGAAAATATGCCGATTTTTCGTGTAATCCAAAATCTTTTTGATCCCTGATCTGCGAATGATCATCGAGTGGGTCCTCATCCGACTGCCAATCTGGATAAACTCCTCGTTGACTACGGTTCTTTTAGCAAACCGCTTTCGATTGGACAGATCGACATCGGGTCTCCAAAAAAAATAGAGATCCCCTTTCAAATTCGATTCAAAATCGTTGGTCTCTATGTAGAGGGCTTCGTCCCCTTTATCGCTATCTGTATAGAGAATATCCCACCCTTCTTTTCCTAACTGAGCGTCCAATCGATCGATCACATCGCCGAGCAGTTTTGGGTCCGATTCGATCGCAATGTCGTCTTCCATCACCCAAATGGTTTCATAGCCCGCCTCATAAGCATCTTGCAAAATCGACAGATGGCTTAACGCGCAGCCGATAGCGCCAGGAGACATCCAGCGGGAAAAAACGACCTTGCCCTCACATTCGTCTCGTAAAAAATCCATTTCGGGCATGCCCTGAGCGCTTATAGGATAATGTAAGATCCACTGATCGGCCTCCATTTCGGGAGAAAACACGACGCCGAGGTCATTGATCTCTTCTGCCGAGAGATCCCAGCCATACACCGCAGAAAAGCGGTGGGGCACCACGCCGTAGGCTTTACATTGTTCGAGACATTTTTCTAGTTTTTCGGGCCTTTGATCGAGATTGATGAGATAGATAAAATCGATATTTTTAATCGCCTGTTGCCCCTTTTTCACACCCATGTCCCGTTTGATGTGCTCCTCAAAGCCTCCCCAACAAACACTAACAACACAAAGAGCCATTAAAAAAAAGCGCACTTGCCCACCTATCCTAAATACTGATAATCGCCAAGATGCCCGATATTTTTTTTTATGGAAATATGAGATATACTTTCCCTTTTTTCAAAACCAAGGGATAAGTCTATGATTTTTCGGATCCAAACAACATTTGCAGCTCTTATTTGCTGTGTTGCAGTACATGCAGTTTCACCACAAGTAGTTAAGCTCGAGCCTCCTCAACTTTCTTCCCAGACGATTTCGGAAGAGATCGTGTGCACGCGCCCCATGCGTGAAGGAAAGTTCAATATTTCGTTAGAAAATTATAATGGCAAAACGGTAGTCAATTGTTATGGACATGGAGGATCGGGTTGGACGACTCTCTTTGGTTCCGTAAATCGAGCCATCAAACTATTTACAACGACAAATCCCCCTATAAATACGCCGATACGGGTCATTGCTCAGGATGCATGGGCTTAACGGCAGCTATAGAATTAACCCGCTTGGGCTATACGGTAACCGGCATCTCCACGAAAAATGTGTATGATATCCCTTCATGGAGAGCCGCTGGCTATTTTGCCTTAGTCTCCGTTAAAACCTCACCCGAAGAACAGCAAAGCCTAAATCAGATCGGAACCGACACATTTCGCACCTATCAACAGATCGAACAAGGAGTACATCCTTACATCACACCAGATGCCGTAAAGTATATGCCTGTATATTGCAGTATTGACACCGACGCAGGCGTTGAGGATTTAGAGGCGCAAGGGATGATTCCTCCGCGAGAATATGTATCTTTAGATTTCGGTCACGGCGTGGTTCACCCTAATTATGTAAAATATATGACCTATTTTATGAATACGACCACTTTAATGCGGCAACTAGTCCATGAAGTGGGCAGTTTGCATATAGCGATTGAATTGGAAGAGATTCAAACTTTTGATCAGATAAAAGAAGAGGTGATTTTTAACTGCTGCGGATTAGGTGGAAGAGAATTGAACGCAGACGCCGCTATGATTCCTGTCCGAGGCCACTTGGTCACTTTAAACGATCAGGCGGGCAGCGGCCATATGGATTATATGATTTACACCAAAGTGCAGCAAAACGGCCAAGAGCGGTATATTTATATGTTTCCAAAAAACGTTTCTGTCACACCGGAAAATCCCGAAGGCATTTCCTGTGTTGGCGTTCTAGGAGGCACCTTTATTCCTAATGTGGATCTACTATCCCCTTCTGAACAAGAGGAACTAGACCGTTTGGAATTTACCGATTTATTGAATCGAAACGCTGAGTTCTTTCAAGGACACCCGTTCAAAGAATAGATTCGTACAAAGTCGAGCTAGAGGCAAATTCCAATGTTTCGGATAAAAACCAAAAATGAATCTCTAAAAACGAGGAAAAAATGAACTCCACATCTACTACTCTGCCTATATATAATGCATTGCAAAGGCCTGAATCACCATCAGAATCAGATAGCTCTGATTCAGACCCATTTAATCTAACACCCCATGTAACATGTCATATTAGAGGAGTGGAAAAGGTTTACCTCACCGTCGACATTCCTCACAATCATCTTTGTTTGGTTTTTACTTGTGCTAAAACACAGGAAGCTGTGAACAGCGTTTTCAGAAGCGGGAGGTTTCCTGAAATGTATGTTCCAGGAGCTGCTTGCGAGGAGAGCGCTATATATTGGTCAATCGATCTAGAGGGACCTTCGCACGTTGGCATAAATAATATTATCCAAGAATTAATTACTAATATTGGGAACCAAGTTTCCCCCAATGAACCATCCAGAGAGTTGCCCCTCCAATTCTATTTACCCCGAAGGTGGTAAGACGGCTACAATTTCGCAAACTCGTATTACGCTTCAAGAATTGGCTTTCAAAAACCAATTCTTGAATTACGAAAGGTCTAAAACCTTTTTTAATTTTTTGTTTGTTTTTAACATCTTCCAGCAGAAAAAAATCCAACAAAATCCTAATATGTGAGTGACAGTTAAATAAAAACCATAATAAGGGATGTAGTCAGGAATCATTTTGCCATTTACGTAAAGAAGAGGAGTTGCCGCTAGGCTGACCACCGTCATGATAAGACAAAAGGTGAGGAGCTTAGTTCCCGGTTTTTTGTAAATACAGCGGTACAGACAATACCCAAACCCCACTGTGCCGATTAGAGAAATAGAGAGACTCACATACCGGAGTTGAGGCATATGATCATATGCTGGGTTGAGCCACATGTGTAATAGAGCACTTCCGGAATTAATTAGCATGTTTAGAATCAACATACCAAGCCACTGTTTTCTAACTTTTATATCGTTCTGATCCATAACGCTCCCCCTCTAAGAATTATCAAACCGCCGGGAGCCAGACTTCCCACCGGTTCGCGCATGTGTAGGCCGCGTCCTACATCACTGTATCAGCGGGCTGGCAGGAGGAGAGTTTAAGCGATTCTTTCTTTTTCGATCTACTATCGTTAAAATTAGCGGTAAAAATGGTCAGAAATTCTCTTTGTTACGCGATGTGCAATTTTCCGTTTTGGAAACTTGCACATCACGTGAATAACTTTTTTTACACCCTTAGCTGCAGACAATTCGGCTTCGATCTCCTCGACTTAAATCAGAAGGAATCCTAAAATAAACGCGCCCCAAATAGGAGATCTTATGTCTTTAGTAGCCTTTCAAAAACCGGTTTTTACCGCTATTTCCATCGCAAGCCGTTTTCACTTTCCAACCGGTCGTTTGGGGATGAGAACTATCTCCTATTCGCCTTATCCGAAGAAGATCGCAGCGCTAGAGCAAAGCGAGCGGGCAGCAAAACAATCGCTGGATAAAGCGGAGGCTGTATTTAAAAAAACGAGAAGACTTGCCGGTGTAACCGCGGGAGTGTACTTAGGCTTAGGTGGAATCTACCTGATAGAGGCGTGCCTAAGAGCTTCTAGCGACCCGACCGCCAGCGTCCTGTTTGCCCTTCTAGGAGGCGCCAGTGTTATTGCGATCTCCAAGATTCCCAACATGAAGTGTGAAGGGAAAGGATTCAAAGAGATAGCAAAGGACATAACGTGCAAAAGGAAAAGACTCGATGAGATAACAGTAGACAAAGAGAATCTCACTCAACGTTATGAAGAGGTGCAGCGATATGTGGAACAGGAAGCGATAGAAGACTTTCGCGCTGATTGGAACCTTCATTTACAACGCGTTGCTAGTGAGGATTCTGATTCTCTGATTTCGAATGATGCTCGGCGATTCTACCGAACTCTCGTAGATCTGACTCCAGAGCACATTGGGCGCACCTTGCGAGGAGATGGGCGTCTCGCCTACCGATTAGTATACAGAGTGAGCTCTTTCGCAATTCAGTCAAGTGGTAAGAGCCAGGAGTTGATTGCGGATGAGATTACAGGCCACCAGTTTAAAGCCGCGTGGTCTCGCACAAGTCAGCTCACGCCCAGCGACTACTTCTTAGTCATCACGTGGCGAGGGAACTCAGTCAAGTAAAGAACTATTTATACCTCTCGTGACTCAAGAATTGGCTTTTGAGACGCGCCAAAACGGTCATAAATCGACGATCGAAAAGGGGGGCTGTATTGAATTAATACTGCCCCCCTTTTCGATCGTCGATTTCTGTCCATTTTCGCGCATCTCAAAAGCCAATTCTTGAGTCACGAGAGGTATATAGNNGGAGCCATAGGGTAATCTATATGAGGCCAGTCGCCTGAGTTAGGCGGCTCGAACCGAATTGAACAACAACGTCTCAAGAAGACCTTATTTCTTAGATAGTCTCAGAAAAAAGCTGTATTATTGTTTGATAATAAATGCCTGTCCTGTAGGAAGTACAATCACGACTTCTGGTTTATCCGCCAAATATTCATTTATGGCCTTTCTAGCTCCAATGCATAATGAGAAGCCATAGTCATCAAATAGAATGATCCCACCCTTTAGCATTCTAGGATAAACAAAAGCGATGGTATCTGCAGTAGCATCGTACAAATCGACATCAATATGTGCAAAACAAAACCGTTTATTTTCATAGCCATTAAAACATTTAGGGATCCATCCTTTTACAAGATCGAAATGACATCGGTGATACGAAAGTAATGACTGAACTCGATCCTTGTCCCAGCCTCTGGCATAACCCGGTGTAATAGTTTGAGTTCCAGTTAGAGGATCTAAGTCTTCAATAGTCGGCGCAGCAAGCCCTTCAAAGCTATCAAAACCATATATACTTCGATTTTTCGTATCCCATCGATCGATCACAATGGAGAAGATATCAAAACTTTTTCCATTCTGAACTCCACATTCGATGAAATCGCCTCCCTCTATCGCTAATGCATTGCGAGAAAGAACGTATTGAAAATAACGATTTGGATCCTCCCATCTTGGATAATCATTTTTAATGACGACACTTTCATGGAGTTCCAAAAAGACAGGATCTGATAGCCAGGGTCCATAGAGAGGGCAGGGAAGAGCTTGGAATATCTTGTATTCTGGGTCTGGAATAAGCTTGCTTGTACCAGCAAATAAGGAAACAAAACTAAAGCAAATACATACTGACCACATCCAAATCATGACATTTCCTCCTTTTCAACTTAAAATCATACTATACTACAATCGGCCAAGAACAGTATAAGCGGGAGCAGTATAGCTACCCCATATAACTAACGACCTTCTGGCCCTTAGAAAATAAACGTTCGTTTTCGACCCGATTAAAGATGGGCCGTTTTTTTCTTTGCCATGCAAAAAGTGCTTGTGTGCCAAGCATCTCTCATCCAGGAAAGATGTGGCCATATATTAACAATCTTTTCTCTATCAAAAGTGACAACCTCAAATCCAAATAAGGTTAAAAGACTTTTTAGCTCTTCTGGACTCCAAGCATTCTGATGACTCAAGTCTGGTGTACCCTTTTGATCTCGTAAAATACATTTACGTAGTTCAAAAGCAATTTCATGGGGGGTACCAGTCCGAATCAGGTCTTGTAAATAACTGTCGCTTACAAGAGGAGGGCCATAGTAAGCTCGGGGATGATCTAAATACTCTTGCCCTGAAAACAAGCCATTGAGTTCCGGCGAACCAAATGAGCTGAAAATAAAAGCGGCCCGGGCGTCTAAAGAATCTGCTACTCCCAGGTTGGACCAGAGATTCGTTGGAAATCCCCAATAAGGGTTAGCGAAAAAATTGTGGTCGCGGGTCCGCCAGGCATCTAACACTTCGTCAAAATTAGGAATTTTAATAATAAAGCAGCCTTCTTCTATTAAGACTCTTCTTGTCTCTAACAAAACGCGAAAAACTGTTGCATCATCCAGATGTTCGAGCACATGACAAGAATAAGCTACCCAGATACTTTCATTCTCTAAAGGAAATCGACAATTTGGGCTGAGAACAAAAGAACAGCCATTCCCATCACCACTTCTCTCAAGACTGATCCAATCCTGATACTGCCAACTCCTTCCAGCGCCTATGTTCAAACCGATTCCCTTGGGGTAAACAGTTTTTGGTTTATCTAAATTCGTCCACGGAAGGATTGGATAAATTGCGAGCAAGCCTGCTTCTACAGGCCGGGTATCATATTCAAGAGCTGGAATAAGCGTTATTTCAACAATAAGGGGGTTCTCTTCATCATGCTGTAATGGAAGAAATGACGAATCGTTTACTTCACGATTTTTAAACAGTACCCAAGAGCCTTTGAAGGCTCTTTTGGTGGGATAAAGAAATAACGTATAAACTGAATCTGGTATCCCACTACCAATGCGTTCCGCTTGTAATTCTTGAGATCTTGAATTCCAACTGCGGACGTTAACTACTCTCCACGGAGAACCAATGCACTTTGAAACATCTTCTTTAAGTTCATCTAAAGTAGTCTGTAGATGCTTGAGCTGCTCATTTTCCAGAAGAAGAAACTGACAAGACCTGTTCCATCGCTCTTCTTCTTCCACAGCGAGACCTAAAATACTTCGGTACTCTGGCCGAATATCGGATTGCAGTAAAGGGGTAGTCTTAGCCTTTCCAAGGCTCATATACAAGTGGTGATTTGTTTCTTCTGACAAGTTACCAACTTTACGTTTCTCTACTTGAAAACTTGGATCATCAATTCCTGTGCCAATTTTTCTTAAGGCCGAAGCTGCTTTAATAAAACTGGGGTAAACAGCCCATCCCGTTTCGGGCAAAGTGCAGCCATTACTGATTTTTTGATAAAATTTTTTGACACAGGGTTCAGAAGCTGCATCTAGAGGAAGTTCATGCGTAAGCTTCGACATTGCAAGTTTCATATAAGAACGAAACTCTTGAATGTCATTTTTGTTAGCTATTTTTTCTATTTCTGGTTGTATTTTCTGAAAATCATAAGCCATCAAAAAATTGCAGCAAAAAACAAAGGAAAAGCCAAAACTTTTCCAAAAAGGAAATACACCGCTCAAAGACATTTTTTACAAACTCCTGTTTATACTTTTTTCTGCTGTTACCAAGGCGTTAACGGCCACAGAGCGAGGTGTCCTGCGCAAATAGGTTCTAACTCGAATTTATAAGCGGGAGCAATTGTGATTTCTACAATCAGGCGGTCTTGAGCCTTCTCGCTTAGCTGTGGACAAATTGCCCGATGCCAAATCTTTGTGTTTTCAAATAAGAGCCAAGTGCCTGGGGGACCTTCCACATCATACCCACTAATAAATTGTGTGGTGCCTATCTCATGGGAACATCCTTTAGGATAAAGCATAATCTTCTTCGCATCGTAAGGAAAGCCATCTGTGTGCCATCCCCCTTCCACGTCATATTGAAGTTCTCTTGGGTGAGACTTCCAACATCGAACATTAACAACCCTCCAAGGAGAACCGATGCAGGAAGCTATTGGCAACTTCAGCTCCTCTAATATCGACTTTAATGCCTTTAATTGCACATCCTCTAACAGAAGATACTTGTTTATTTTATTATAATATTCTTCCTGTGAATCAAATTCATAATGATTATGATACTTTGCATTGGTCTGCGAAGCTAATATGGGTATGATTTTTGCTTGATTTAAAGTTGTCATGAAAGACGTTATACGGTCACTCGAAATAACACCTTGCTGAAATAGCTGTGCAGCATATTTTTGATCGATTTCAACCAGCCCATTTAACTGAGCATAAGCTCTCAAAAACTTCGGGTAAACAGTCCATGAGTAGCCCACAAAATCATGAAGTGCTCCTGGATTAAAAAAAGTATCGGGGATATATTTTGCATCAATAAAGTCGTTAACAGCTTCTGCAGAAGCTAAGCATCTATAAGAAGGAGCTTGACGAACTACTTCCTCCAGAGTTTCGGAAAGAACCGTATAGAGTTCTTCTGGATTTTGATTTTTTTCAATAGATTTTAGGTGCTCTTCTAAAATTTGAATGTCGTATCCAAAAACCTGAACACAAAAAGCGAAAACTAGAAAGAAGCGGACTACTCGCATTCATACTCCACTTTGGTAGATTAGCAAGGCGCAAGACCCATTTTTGTCTTGGCAGAGTATTCCAAAAAGTCTTTTGTCTTGACAGCCCCCTTCCTAAAGAAAGGGGATTCCTACGGCGTTCAGTTAAAACCTAACTGACTCACTTCGGTAGGTATTTTCGACCCGCTTGGAATTATCCGAGCCTTTCGCCCAAGCACTCATGTCGAGAGTATAGCCTGTGGGAACTTGCTTTACGAAATCGCGATATCCTCGCGCATCGACATGGAGGGCATTTTAACATATGCGAGATTTAAAGAAAAGAGTCGCACTAACCCCGCCTGAACGACGGAGTTTGCGCGTGTCCATTGGATCAAAAGACCTGCACATTCAATGGTGTCAACTTAAGGATCGTAAAAGAATAAGTGTTACACTCTCATAGGGGATTTTTCGATTTTTCATAGAGCAAAATAACAGGAGATAAGAATTCAAAGTTTCAAGCCGATGGCAGTATAATACTACTCCCTTTAATCAAGCATTTTGATCCATTAGCGTGGCAACCCTCGCCCTTCGGGGCAGGGTTTGCCGCGCTATGGATCAGAATTTGACAAAGAGAAGTTTTCCTATTTCGATATCTCGTGAATCTGTGTAGCGACCGTTTGGATCATTTAACGGCATTTTCGCGTAACCATGTTTCAAATAAAATTGATACGCTTCCGACGAGGATTGGATCATTAACTTTTTGTAGCCTTGGTGGTGTAACCAGCGCTCGCAAAGCCCTAGCAACTGACTTCCATACCCAAGCTTTCGATACTGTTCATCAATGACAATGATTCTCAAATAAGCCCTCTCTTCGGGCCAAAGCTGAAGATGGACGTAGCCAACGATTTTATCATTCTTATAGAAGACCCAATGCACATGATCTCTACGATCAAACGTCCAGGTAAAGGGATCCACATTTGATTTGAAGAAATATTTCAGTCGGAAAGCGCGGACTGCTGCCCATTCTCTATCAGTTAGAGCTTGAACCATTCGCCAGCCATTAGTACCATCTTTTGCATCAATACCCGCCACAAAAGTATCCTTGCCAAGGCAATATTGGAGAATATTCTGAGGGAATTGCTCTGCCAATTTTAACTTGAGCTGAGCGTAGCTTTTAGCATCATCATCGTGGGAACGGAGCCAGTCGCGAAATTTCACATGCCTATCGATTTCGGGATCTTCTTGTTCATAAATATGAACGTTATGAGTTCTCGTATTCTTGCCCTTTTGAAAATATCGTCGAAAGGCGATCCCGTATTCACCTTTAGCTTCGTATCCGAGCCTTGCCATCGCGCCCGCCACTCTATCGACCTCTAAAATATTCCTTACTATCGGAAGTATGTCGATAATAGGTTTAGCAGCTAAACTGGGGATCGAGGTCGAGCCGATATGATGGATAGCAATGCAATTATTTCCCAAAGCTTGCCAGACCTGTTTTGCTTCTTCGGCAAACATTTCTGGCCACTTCGGATTATAGGAGACGACTTCTATCTTTTTTTTCACATCAGTCATTTTGTAAAGGGGATTGTCCTGAAAGAGGAATCCGGGCTTCCCGCCGGTTCGCGCGCTGCATCGCGCTTCACTTCGATTCCGGAAGAAAGCCAAACTGTTGGCGTTCTCTTCAGCCAATTTAAGAAATTGCCAGACCGCCGGAATCGAACCGACGACCTTCGCATTACGAATGCGTCCATACTCAACATACTACTCCATCTTGCGATATCTAACGACATGAACATCAGGTTAATAGATCAAAGGCTCTTGTCGTCAGAACGGGTATTATGTTGCCAGGTTTTGCCCTCGGATTCAACTTGACTCTTCGCTCTTATACTAGACGATTTCTTTTTGACTCTCCCGTTTACCGTAAATCCATGTAAAAACATCCGGGAGATGTCCCCAAAAATAGTCAAAAGGCTGTAGATCTTTCACCTGATGATGCAGCATATTTTTCCATTCGGACAAAAACTCCGATCTTTGGGGATGTTGTTCAATTGTTGTCAGATTAGGCATCGACATCTTTTTAAACGCGCACTTCCCCTGAAGCGATTCCAGGAGTTTTGCTATGTCAGTGAGTCGATGGCGCTCTTGGTAAAGATGAACTACGTCGTAGAGATCCCGTGGGCGCGCTCTTTCTGCCAAAGCGCGCAATTTTTCAGCAAAGATTTCTTCATAGGAATAGCTCAGAATTCGGGGCGTTTCAGTTGGGCAATCGGAATACTCATGGAAAATCATCCGTTTTTCTGGCTTGAGCACGATTTGTTCATCGGCTGTGAGATCCAATTTGATGGAGGGGTAAGGGACTGGCTGTTTCAATGGCCCCCGATAGGATAGCTTACCTTGCACTGACAGACTGCGATGAGGGTCTAAGGAGATCAGATTTTCAGGAATTTCAATTCCCGATTGCTCATAGATCCATTGCGCGATCTCTTTTAAGATGGGCCGCAATACCTCTTCTTTCATTTGTTGAGAGTCCATCAGAGTGAAGTCTAAATCTTCCGAAAATCGATACTGATTAAAAAAGCATTTTTTAAGGCATGTGCCCCCTTTAAAAACCCATGAATCCTTTGTTTGTGGATGATTTTGGATGCCGATCAACATCCACCCCAAAACGTAATCCTTCTCGATGGTAGAAGACTGCAATCCAAACTCTTTCGCCTTTCGAGAAATTTCAAATTTATTAATCATTCTTTTAATCCTTCAGGAATCCATAATTTCCATTTTTTGATGAGACGTTTGCCTTTGGACGAAGGATCTAATTGTGAATTTCCTTCGCTAAGGCGTTCTAGACAATATGCAATCCAATTACCTTCTTGCGGCTTTATTTTTGACAGAATAAACCCTAATCTCTTGAATATTGTTTTGTTTTTCATCCTGTCTGCATATTCAGTTAATATATTTAAATCACAATTGCTTGAGGATAGATATTGCTGGAACAAATCAATCACAGAACGAATCCCTCCCCCGACAGAAGGGTCATCCAACATATCGATAATCGTTTTATGAGGATCGGACACCTGTACCTTCACTTGGTCCTTCCAAACACTCTTGAGCCCAAATATTTTGTCAGAGGTTAACTTTTTTATCAAAAATGCCAATCCCGCGACAGACTGTTCCTTCTGATTTAGACGTCGAGAGGTAAACACGATAGTCGATTCGAAAATCTGTTCGGTAAAATCCCAATGCTGAGCTGCAGACCACCCCCCAATGTAGCAAGGGGAAAAGATCTGTGAGGCTATTACCCATGGATCGAGAGGGCCACCATCCGAAGTTTCAGCAGCCACATCTACTGGGAAATATAGCCCCCGCCTAACCCTTCGCAACCAGCCATTTTTTGCCCAGGAGGACAGGTATAGCCTTGCCTGCTCTCTTGAGACATTTAATGTTTCCGCCACCAAACTTACTGACACGCAACCTTTTGAATTGCGGAGCACGTCTGAAAGCCTCTTACGAGATAATTTGCCCAGCCCGGCTAACTCATCCATGGTACATCCAATGCGTTAATCATACGCGAATATATACGTTATCCATGACTTAGATATACCATAAAGGTGTACTTTAATCAAAGAAAATAGCCTTTTTAGTATATTTTTGATGATTTCAATATACCTCAATCTAAAAGAAAGAAGAAATTGGAAATATAAGCAACAACAATCAACACAAAGTATTGACTTTATGTAATTAAAAGCAAAAATTGAAGTTTCTCTCCACAAAGAAAATCAAAAGAAAGTATGACCTCCTTCTCAAGGAATCTTTTAAAGGTAAACAACTCCCTCCTAAAGGCGGAAGCTTTATAGTCA
>PLXF01000077.1 GCA_003151315.1 Parachlamydiales bacterium | reverse complement strand
ACTACCGACGATATTGCGATTTTTCAGATGAAAGAATCGGGACTTGTTGAGGTGGCCAACCCCTCTCAGGCTTTTTTACAGGAGCGGATGAAAGAGATCCCTGGCTCAGCCATTGTGCCTGGACTCGAAGGGGCCCGCTCGTTTCTTTTGGAAATTCAAGCTCTTGTTACCCCCACCTCTTTCCCCAATCCAAGCCGCCGTTCAACAGGTCTCGATTCGAACCGGTTAGGCCTTTTATTAGCGGTGATTGAAAAACGGATCGGGTATCAGCTTCACCATTGTGATGTATTTGTCGCGCTCGCAGGAGGGCTTAAAATTGTGGAACCTGCAATTGATCTCGGCATTCTACTTGCCATTTCGTCTTCTTTTACCAATCGACCTATCCCCTCCGATGTGATTGTCATGGGAGAGGTGGGGTTAGGAGGAGAGGTTCGAGGTGTAAATCGGATTGAAACTCGACTGAAAGAGGCGATCCATATGGGATTTGCCCGCTGTATTTTGCCGAAAAAAAATCTCCAAGGAATCTCGGCCGGGATTCAAGATAAAATCAAATTAATTGGCGTTGAGTTAGTCGATCAGGCCATTCAGGAAATCCTATCTTGAACTGGTTGCTCGGTGCAATCCCGTTTCTTTGGGGCCGAGTCAGGCGAGCTATCTATCCATTTGCGGTGACGAACTCGCCGTCGCTTGCCGGAACGGAGGAACTCCTTCTGGAAAAGAAGGAGTTCCTCAAAATCCTATGCGGCGCTCGGAGCTCTCCCTTGTCCCGTGCGCAATTCGAAGAAGTAGCGAACCAATTAGCCCTTGTTCATCCCGAAATAATATTAAAGCCAGTCTGGGTCGATACGGTTGGGGACAAAGACCGGAAAACTTCTTTACGCACGCTCGAAAAGAGCAACTTTTTTACCAAAGAACTCGATGAGATGGTGCTCTCTGGAGCCGTGCGAGTCGCGATCCATTCCGCTAAAGATCTGCCGGAGCCTCTCCCTGACGGATTAAGTCTGGTAGCGATTACAAAGGGGATCGATTCGCGCGATAGTCTTGTATTAAAACAGGGCGCTGAACTACGCAGCAAAATGACCGTTGCGACCTCTTCAGAGCGTAGAGAGGATCTGGTGCGTCAGATATGTCCCGATGCGCAATTTACCGATTTGCGCGGGACAATTGGGGAGCGGCTTCAGTTGTTAGAATCGGGGGCTGTGGATGGGGTGGTTGTGGCTGAAGCGGCGCTTATTCGGCTGCGCCTTACCCATCTCAATCGGATTATCCTATTTGGAGAGGTCGCACCCCTCCAAGGAAAATTAGCGATTATCGCAGCGACAGAAGATTGTGAGATGAGAGCTCTTTTCTTGAATCACGAACAGTATAACAGCTAAATGTAGATTCTTGCCTCAGGAAAGGTGGTGATTTGCGATTCTTTAAAACTGATTAATTTTGCGACCCATTCAGAAGGTAGGGACAAAAAGCTTCCTCTTATATTGAGCTGCGTTAGTTTGGAGGTCTTTAAAATGGCTTCTAAACCAACAGTTGTCAGATTTTCACAAAAAGCGAGGTTAAGATCGGTGAGGTTTGTGCAGTTCGTAAGTAGGGTTTCTATGGCTGCATCGTTTAGTGTGCCAGTTTCGCTTGCGTCGAGCTCTGTAAGAGCGTGGCAGGTTGTTGCTATACACCGAGCTGCCGTCAGATAGAGATCTTGACAGTTGCTAATGTCGAGTTTTACCAGCGGAGATGACCCTGAGATGTTTTCTTCCGTCCAATAACCGTCGATTTCTTTGCAACCACTCATTGTCAGGTATTTGAGTTTAGAACATTTGCGGAAAATTGTTTGGATAGCGGAGCTTGTTAGTAGGGAAGAGGCGCTGATATCGAGGTTTTCCAAGTGAGGACAATTTTCAACGAGAGCTGTAATGGCACGATCATCGACGCTCCATCCGAACTTTTCTGGCTTAGGGGGCCTTGTGCATAATTTAGCGCGAGGAAGAGAGACGTGTTGCAAGCTCTTGCCATATTGGGCAATCAAATGGACAGTTGAGTTTNNTGAGGTTCCAACATTTAGTGGCCACTTCCTGAATAGAAAAACTGGCTAACTGCGAGCAGCCTAAGAGATCCAAATGTTCGAGGTGGGACTTTTTGTTGATTAGAGACATGAGACCGCTGTGCGTAAAATAGAAACAGAAACTAAGGTTGATCTTTACGAGCTGGGGGCAATTCTCGGCGATGTATGAAAGGCCTTTGTCGGTGATATAAGAAGAGGAAAGGTCTAGCTCTTCTGTATTGGGAAATAGGGGAAGTAGAGGAGGCAAATGCTCGTCGCCAAGTCGGGAATAATGGGATAAATCTACGATTTTTACTGAGGTGTCAATTTCTGTCGGGATGTCGAATCCCGAGGAGAGAATGAACAGGGAAGAAGTTGATGTCTCTAGAGGAGGAGGAATTCTCAAGAGAGGTGTTGTAATAGCGCTTATAGTCATAGGAAACCCGTGGTAGGATATTGACCGAAGGATCATACGAAAATATTTTATTTTATGAAAGAGGGCCTATTAAAACGCTCTATTTGGGGATAGATCCGACCCGTTGGAAAGGGGGCGAAGTGATCCATTACCCTGTTATTCGCTGCAAGAGAATCGGCGAGTCTATTTGCCCCCCTGGGGCCACCCATCTTTTATTTACCTCTCGAACGGCCATCCAATTGTGGAACGATTTTTCCGATAAAAAGATCGTAGCGATCGGAGAGGCGACGGCGGCGTTGATTAGATCGCGCGGGATTGCGCCTCTTGTGGCGCCCTCTGCGACGCAAGAAGGGGTGATCGCTCTATTACAAACGTTAGATCTCTCTAAGGCCCATATCGTATGGCCTCGTTCGGTGCTTTCAAGAGAGGCTCTGATTCTCTATATGGAGGCCCAATCGATTCGGTATACGGCTCTCAATCTCTACGAGACCGTTCTGCAACAGCCATACCCGCCGCCTCCTTTAGATTTATTCGATGAGATTGTCTTTACAAGCCCTTCAACGGTAGATGGCTTTTTAGCGATCTATGGAAAGCTGCCTCCAGATAAGATACTGACAGCGATAGGACCTATCACGCAGCGCTGTATACAAAATTGTTCTGTCAAGATATGATCTTTTGGTTAATGTGAAACCAAAGTACAGGAGTGATGATATGCACGATCTTAAGACAGGTTACCAACTGCCCGATCTTCCCTACGACTTTAATGCGTTAGAGCCGATTATTTCTGCCGAAATCATGGAGCTGCATTACACAAAGCACCATAAAGCGTATGTCACGAACCTCAATGTGGCGCTCGAAAAATATCACGAAGCGGAAACGAGAAACGACATTGCAGCCATGATCGCCCACCAATCGGCCATCAAATTCAATGGGGGCGGCCATATCAACCACAGTATTTTTTGGACCATTCTAACCTCCCCTTCTGAAGGCGGCTCTCGCGGTCCTCAAGGCGATCTGGCTAAGATGATCGATCGGGACTTCGGCACTTTCGACCAATTCAAAGAAAAGCTTACCACGACTACGGCGGCGATCCAGGGTTCTGGCTGGGGGTGGCTTGGCTATAATAAAGGGCAAAAAAGGCTCGAAATCGCCACCTGTGCGAACCAAGATCCATTAAGCACCCAAGGCCTAGTTCCTCTATTAGGGGTCGATGTTTGGGAGCACGCCTATTATTTACAGTATAAAAACGTACGACCTGATTATGTGAAGGCAATTTGGCAGCTCTTTAACTGGAACAACATAGAAGAACGGTTTTATAAATCTATTATATAAAAACGTTTTTAATTGTGTAAGTTTGCTTTTATATATTATACTGAGCGCACATGGGCTTATTTTCTAGACATAAACCAAAAATTAAAGTTCAATCGACCAAGAAGGACGGGTTCAGCGGCTGGGTCAAATGCTCGGGCTGTTCAGAGCTAATCCATGCGAATGAACTGCAGCAGAACCTCAATTGCTGCTCTAAATGTGGCTACCATTATCGGATGAGCCTACAGCAGAGGATCTCCTTGTTGGCAGACGAGGGGACTTTTCAAGAACTTTTTACACATATTAAACCGGTCGATTCCCTTAATTTTGTCGATACTGAAACCTATAAAGACCGCTTAGAGGCGGCGATCCTAAAGACGGGACGAGACGATGCCATTTGCGTCGGAGCATGCCGTTTGGATGGGATGAAGATCGCTCTCGGGATCCTCGATTTTTCTTTTATGGGCGGTTCTATGGGGTCTGTCGTGGGGGAAAGGCTCACGTGCCTCATCGAAACAGCCATTCAGGAAAAACTCCCCCTCGTGATCGTTTCTGCCTCAGGGGGAGCCCGGATGCAAGAATCGATCCTTTCCCTTATGCAAATGGCCAAGACATCGGCCGCCTTAGCGAAGCTAAGCGAAAAGAAGGTCCCTTACATTTCAGTTTTGACCAATCCTACTACAGGGGGAGTGACCGCCTCGTTCGCCACTCTGGGCGATGTGATTATTGCCGAGCCAGACGCTTTAATCGCTTTTGCGGGCCCTCGAGTTGTGGAACAGACAATTGGTCAAAAATTGCCTCCTCGGGCGCAGAAATCGGAGTTTTTGTTAGAGAAGGGGATGGTCGATTGCATCGTAAAGCGGGCCGATCTTAAGTCGAAACTCTCCTATTTTATCGAGTTTTTTACTGGAAACGGGCGCTCCTTTGAGACCCAGTCGGAAGATGATCTTGCCAAAAATATGTCTTACCGTTTAAAAGAGCTGTTGAAATTAGCAGAAAAGGTACATGGATAAAATTTCCGTTCCCATTCAGATAGACGATTCTAACCGAATTCCCGCATATGCGACCCCTTCCGCTTCAGGCGCCGATATTAAAGCTCATATCGGATCTCCTGTAACGATCCTCCCAGGTACAACAGCCCTCATCCCCACCGGCATCAAAGTGGAGATCCCCTCCGGTTACGAGATTCAGGTGAGACCTCGGAGCGGCTTAGCTCTGAAACACGCGCTTACGGTTCTCAATACACCCGGGACAGTCGATGCCGATTATCGGGGAGAGATCTGTGTTATTTTGATCAATCATGGCAAAGAGCCCTTTACCGTTGAGCCTAACATGCGCATAGCGCAGCTCGTTTTGGCCTCTGTTGTTCAGGCGGAATTTATTCCGCTGGAAGCGTTAACCACAACACAACGCGGCGAGGGTGGTTTTGGTCACACTGGCACGAAATAATCTATTCGATCTCTTTAAGAAAAAATCCCTCATGAAAATCACCGATTACCTCGATTCCTCTCTAGTCTCCTTTCTCGATGTCGCTACGCGCGATGAGGCGATTGATGCGCTGATAGCCCTTTTACACAAAAACGGAGAGATCGAAGATCTAGACGCTTTTCGCCGGGCGATCCTCCACCGGGAACAGCTCGTCTCTACCGGAATTGGAATGGGCGTTGCCGTCCCTCATGCGAAGATGAAAGAGTTTTCCGATTTTTTCATCGCCGTGGGTATTCAACAAAAAAAAGGGGTCGATTGGAACGCCCTCGATAAAGTCCCTGTACGACTGATTTTCCTCATCGGCGGTCCAGAAGATAAGGNNATGTTAACAGCTGCTATTAAAGATGTGGATTTGCGCAAAGAATTGTTAAAAGCCTCTGATACTGAAGAGGTTATAGATCTCTTTTCCGATTTTTCTTAAACGTAGAAATAGACTATTTTAGGTTTTCCTTGGCAGATCTATGTTTTTCCTGTTAGACTGTGCGTGTGTGAATTTGGGGGTGTATCAATATGGTTAAAACGACAAAATTCGAAAATCAGGAATACAATCTCTCCATCATAGCCAAGCATTTTCAGATCACCGATCCGATTCGCAACTATGTATTCGAGAAACTGAACAAAATTGAAAAGATCCCCGATCAGATTATCGATGTGAGTGTAACTCTCGATGCGCAAAAACTAGAGTTTTCATGCTCGATCTTAATGAATTTCATCCATTTTCACATCAAAGCCCAATCGAGCACCGATAGCCTCTATTCAGCGATAGATAAAACGATAGATCGCCTCGTCACCTTGACGCGCAAGTACAAAACAAAGCTTCAGTCCCATCGATTCAAAGATTTGGCAACCGTTGATATCCACGTAAACGTGGTGAAGCCTTTAATGGACAATCTCAAGGCGATCAATGAAGATATTGAAGCGGAAAATGCCCGCCAAGAGAATGAAAAATATTCTCTCCACCAAGTTGTTGCTAAAGAGCTCATGAGTCTTAAAACCCTCACACAAGATGAGGCGATCATTAAGATGGAGATCAGCGACGATCCCTTCCTTATTTTCCGTAGCGAAGAGGATCAAAAAATGAAAGTCATCTATCGCCGTCCCGATGATAACTATGGGATTGTCCAAGTACAATCCTAGGATATGCCGTCAATTACCACAGAGAGCTAGAGAGGTCGCGAAACGCGGCAAAAACAATCAATCTCTTCGTCCTTTCAGACTTCTCTGTGTCCTCCCTGTTTTCTGTGGTTAAATAATTTACGTTTAATCCAGGGGTGCCTAAATAGTGACAAAAAAACATCTTTTTTATCAATTGACGACACGCCCTAATGCTTTTTGATCCGATCCGCTCTTGCGCTGTAGAAGCTACCCCCGAAGAAAAAGTAAGGCAAACTCTGATTTTACAGTTAATTGGCCCTTTAGGTTTTCCCAAAGGATTAATCGCTGTAGAAAAAGAGCTTTCAGCTCTCTCTTCCCAAAAAGTTCCCTCCACCCTCAATCGCCGGGTTGATGTCGTCTGTTTTTGCCCGGTTGGCTCAACGCTTCGTCCTTTGCTTCTCATCGAATGTAAAGCGGATGTCATCAATGAAAAGGCGGAAAATCAGCTCTTCGGTTACAATTCCTGGATTGGCGCGCCGTTTATCTCTCTTGTCTCTGAAAACACAGCCAAGACATTATGGCGCGAAAAAGGGGGGTGGATTTCGATCCCTTATATCCCCCCTTATCACGAATTGAAACAGGTGTTCGACCCTCGTTGAGGAAATATGCTCCTAAATAAAAAAACATGGCAGAATCGGGTTAAACAGATAACCCCTCGCCCGCATCCTTCTATCCCCCTTTCTTCTCCCAATAAAGAGGCCGATTGGCTGTTTGTATTCGGCGCTAGCACCCCCTTTTTTGCAGAGGCAGCCGATTGGTTAAACGAAGACAAAAAGCGGCGCCTTATTTTTATAGAACTGGCTCTAGAACCTCTAGCGGCCCTAGAAGAGACCCTGTTTGACCATCCACAAGTGCAGATCCATTTTGTCCCTACCGCGCCCGAAATCAGTGAACTCGCCGAGAAAATGGGATGGAAATGTGTGTTTTTGACGATGGCCGTTATCGATTTGGCGGGATTTGGGTCTTTAGTTCAGCAATTTGAAAACATGCTTCGCGACTTTCATGCGGCGGCGCACCTTCTTGTGTCCGATTGGGCCGATCGGGGAGAGACGGTGATAAAAAACGCCGTTACACATAGCAAAACCCAAAAAAATGTACGCCCTGCGTTGCAGTTGAAAGACAAGTTTCGGGGGATCCCCGCGATTATTTGCGGAGCGGGTCCTTCGTTAGAAAAAAATAGAACGGGGATCGATCCCGATAAAGCCTTAATTTTCGCTGGCGGCGCAGCGCTCAATCGGTTAACCATTGAGCCCCATTTTTCTGCCTCGATCGATCGGCAGGCCCCTTACGCCGCTTTTAAACAGAACCCCTTCTCTCAGGCCCCTTTTTTTTATCAGAGCCGGATGAATCCCCAGAATTTCTCCTTAATTCATGGAGAAAAACTCTACGTCCCGGATAGCTCCTATCCAGCCGAGGCGTGGCTCGGCGGGGGAGAGGAACTGTTCCAGGGAGGGTGGACCGTAGGCACTTTTTTAGCCGCTCTAGCTCTTCACTTAGGCTGTAATCCGATTATTTTTGTTGGCATGGACCTTTGCTATGACGGGAAGAGGAAATATGCCTTTTCGTCCAGTTCTTCAGAAGAGCCTTTAGTAGAAACTCTTAATAGCCAAGGAGAAACCGTCTGGACGCAGCGAGATTGGATCATGGCCGCTTCCTGGATCTCTGAGCTAGCGGAGCAAAATCGGGATCGGAACTTTTTCAATATATCGGAAAAAGGGCTTAGTTTTGGCCCCTTTGTTACCCAAACTCGCTGGGAAGAGCTCTCCTTTCCTCAAGCCATCGACCTCTCGGGTCGGGTTCATGCAGAATTAATGACGCTCCGCTCCACCTTAGCGCCCCAAAAGCGGTTAACTGAATGGGAATCGAGTGTCAAACGGTGTCTTCAGCTCTCTCAACAAAAAGGGGGGCGCTTGGAAAAAGAGATCGTCTACCAGAAGTTTCTGTTTCCTTTATGGCAAATTTGGAAACCTATTTTCGAACGGGAACTGGAAATCGACCCGCAGCCGATCTCTTTAGAAGAAAAAATGCGGATTAACCAACTTCTCTTTTTTCAACAGGTGCTGTATGAACAGACAAACTGATCGGGAATTAATCATTGAAGAAGGGGGCCTAAACCTTCGAGCCGAAGGCCCTTTTACGGCCGAAAAAACCTATTTTCCTTCAAAAAAGCTCCGCTCTGAGACCCATTACCAAAACGGCCATCTACAGGGACGCTCCGTTTTTTTTAGCGAACAGGGGAAAATTCTCTCCGAGTCGTGGTTTTGGGAAGGGAAAAAGGTGAGCGTTTGCCGCCAATTTTATCCCAGTGACGCGCCGTATGCTATTTTGCCTTTTAAAGAGGGTCGAAAAGAGGGGAGGCATGAGTACTTTTATGAAAATGGGCAACTTAAGACGCTCGAACATTTTGCCCACGGCAAGCTCGATGGCCCGTCAACGCTCTACTGGCCTAATGGACAAATAAAACGGGAAGCCCACTTCTCTCAAGGAATCCGCTGCGGATGGGACCGGATGTTTACCGAAAGCGGGGAATTGATAGAAGAAGAGCAATATGTTTCTTGATAACCATACCCTTCTTGTAGAACGGTTTCCCTCGCTTGGGTTTATGGCCTCCCATTTTCCCATCGGTTCTTATAGGCAAGATAACCTATCTAATTGGCCCGGCTCTCTTCCCGATCTTGAGGTTCTCTATATTTACGGTCTTACCCCCCAGGCCTATTTCCCCTTACAGAGCTGGCTTAAAGAAAAAGAGACAAGACGCCTTATTTTTTTCGAAAGCGACGAGTCGATTTTCGGCGCGTTTTTGCAAGACACGCAAAGTAAAGCTCTTTTAACCGATTCCCAAGTAGAATTGATCCTCCTTCCTCAAGGACGTGGGCTCGAAAAAACGCTGCAGGAATTGGCCGAGCGTTATCCGGTTCGCCTTCTCGATGTGATTGCCCTCCCTTCCCAAAAAGGGGCGCGATTCCGTTCCATTCGCCTCAAGCTGCTTCGCAAAACAACCCTCACCTACGCCCTTTTCACCGATCGTTCCCATGGATACCAACCCTTTTCCAATTTTACCCGTAACATTCCCCACCTCGCCGAGTCGTTTTATGTCAACCAGCTCAAAGGAGCTTTTCAAGGGCTGCCAGCTCTGATTTGTGGAGCGGGTCCCTCTTTAAAATCCTCCCTCGAAATCATCCGCCAACTCGAAAATCGGGTCGTTGTGTTTGCCTGCGGTTCAGCCATTGCCGCTTTTAGCTCAGCGGGAATCGATCCCCACTTTTGTATCGCGATCGATCCAAATCAAGAAGAATTTCGGCGCTTTAAAAATAGCTTTGCTTTTGAGGTCCCTTTTCTCTATTCGACGCGAGTCCATCCCGGCCTTTTCCAAACGAGTAACGGCCCCTTTGGCTATATGCGCTCAGGGATTAGCGGTGTTCCGGAATTATGGATCGAAGAGGCGCTTGATCTCAAAGAGCCCCTAATCGGAGAAAATCTCTCTACCGAATCGGTCTCTGTGACGCCGATCGCTGTAGCTGCGGCCGAATGGTTTGGCTGCAGCCCCATTCTCCTCGCAGGTCTCGATATGGCCTACACAGGAGGGAAAAGGTATTCGTCTGGAGTGGGNNCTTGCAATCGGTGAGGACCGCAGCAGACCGCCTCGTGGCAAAAAAAGACCGACATGGACAAACGGTGATCTCAGCGGTCCGATGGGTGATGGAATCGAAAAGCATCTCCCACCTGGCGACAGTATATCCCCACGTCCGCTTCGTTAATACGACCGATGGAGGGATAGGATTTGAAAAGATCGAATACACCCCTTTAGATAAGGCGATAGAAAATCTAAGTACAGAATTTGACATCAGAGGCTTGATCCACGCCGCTATCGCCTCCGCTCCCATCCCTGCAACTAAATCGACGATTTTGGCAAAAATGGACGGGTTAAAGGAGAGCCTAGAGCGATCCATCACCTGTCTACAAATATTAGCCAAAGAGGTCGAAGGATCGACAGCTCTTGCCGAGCTCGATCTCAAAGAAGAAGATGCCTACGCTTATCTTTTTTATGACATGCCCCAAGTTCTTCCCCAGATGGCCAAAGCCGCAGCCATAGAAAACCCTTGGGTCTGCTTTTTAAAGCTCGCTAGACAATATTTGGCCGTGTTTTAAATTCAAGTCAAATAATCGTTTGGAGCGTGGAAAAAGCAATATTACGGCCTGTTAAAACAAGCACTGTTTTTCCCTTTAATTTAGGGACTTTTTTATGTAAACAACAGGCAACGGGGACGACTGCGGAAGGTTCAATGAGATGTTGGTGATTGCCTAACATCCAGCGGCAGGCTTGAATAATTTCCGTCTCTGTAGCCAAAGAAACTTCTGTGATTCGATCTTTTAAAACATCAAAACATCTAGCCCCAATTCCCCCTTCTAAGCCTCCTGCAACCGTTTCTATAGAGGGTAGGGTAGTCATCGCCTTACCTGATTGTAAAGAGAGGTGTAGTCCGGGAGAATCTATATGTTGACAGCCGATCAGTCTGATTGCAGGGTATTTTTCTTTTAGATAATAGGATATTCCAGAACCTAGCCCCCCTCCTCCAACCGGAAAGAGAACGTTTTGTACATCTTCAACTTGTTCTACAATCTCGGCGCCGATTGTGCCTCCGTTGGCAGCCATGATCCTTTCATCTTCAAATGCGCTGATTAGATGTTGATTATTTTTTGCGGCTTCCGTTTTTGCCCAATCCAGAGTTTCATCATAGCCCACGAATGCAGATTCTTTAATCTCAGCGCCCAATTTACGGATCTTTTCTTTTTTTACGGGATCTACATTGCGCGGAAGGTACACAGTGCATCTAATCCCCATTTTATTAGCTGCATAGGTCACACCCAGTCCGTGATTGCCTGCTGAACAAGCAGCAATCCCATTTTCCTTTTGATGAGGAGCTAAAGAGGATACATAAAAAAGGGCCCCCCGTATTTTAAATGAGCCGGTGATCTGAAGTGATTCCAATTTTAGATAGGTGGGAACTTCTAAAATCTCAGATAGTCCGGGAGAATATTCGATAGGTGTATAGATGATCTGATTTCGAAGAAACTCGGCAGCCTCAAGGATAAGATCAAGGCTCAATGTGCGCAATTCCATAACAACTCCTGGGGAAAAAAGTTATTTTAACAGACAAAAACCGCGTTAACAATTTAAATAATAATTACCACTTTTTTAAGAACGGAAAGGGACGCGTCGTTATTTAACCAAATAATTTGCGCGTATGATTAGAGCAATCCCGTGACTAATAAGGAAAAATAGCCAAAGGTTTTTCTTTGAAAAAGGTCGTTTATTATATCGGCTGAGTCCATATTCAAGTAGGGGAAGTCCTATTAAATAGCTGAAAAAAGGCTCATTTAAAAACATGCGGATCGTCTCTAAAATATAGTCTCTCATAGTCCTTAGGGGGATTCGTGTTGTGTTAGTAGTAATAGCAACGTTATTTAGCGTTGTTGCATAATTCGTTTTTCGCATAACAGGCTCATTATCAGTATTTACCACAGAGAACACAGAGCTCACAGAGGCGCGAAAACGNNACTTATGAGTACAATGAATTATGCAACAACGCCACGTTATTTAACTAAATAATTTCCTCGTATGATGAGAGAAATCCCATATGTAATTAGGAAAAGTGTCCAAAGGTTTTTCTTTGAAAACGGTCGATTATTCCATCGACTGAGACCATACTCCAATATAGGAACTCCCATTAACAAATCTGAAATTGGGTGATTAAAAAACATCCGGACCGTCTCTAAAATATAATCTCTCATATTCCTCAAGGTGTTAATTGCTGGGCAACGGCATCGCGCTGCTTGTGGGTCAGGCGTGATACAAGGTAGATCGATAGGGCGCTTAGTGCAAACGCGGGGATGATGGAGGAGATGTCCCATTTGTCGAAGTAGGGCCAAATCGCGGCTGTTACTCCTCCCACTAGGATCCCTGCAAAAGCTCCCTTTGTGTTGATTTTTTTCATGTAGAGAGACAAGAGCACCAAGGGACCAAACGAGGCGCCGAGGCCCGACCAGGCATAGAGAACAAGATGGTAGATCGTGCTGGGCTTGAAAAAGGCGATCGTTAAACTAATCGCGGCGATCAGGACGATGCTAAGTCGAGAGATCCATAAGAGCTCTGGCGATGAGGCCTTTTTGGGGAAAAGCCGTTTGTAAAAGTCTTCTGAAACATTCGAGGCNNGGTAGTCGCTGCTAAAATGGCGCAGAGGACAAGTCCGGCGAAGAAAGGGGAGAGGGTGAGTTTGACGATGCTCAAAATCACCTGTTGCGGATCCTCTAATCCTAGAGGAAAGAAGTAGATTCCGAGTAGACCCACCGCGGTTGCGGCGCCTAGAGCTACCACAAGCCAGCTAATGCCTACGTATTTGGCTTTTCCCATCTCGTTGGGATCTCGGATGCCCATGAATTTAGTCAAAATATGGGGCTGGCCAAAATAGCCAAGTCCCCAACCGGATGCGACAATAAAGATGTGCCACAGAGTAGCGCCTTCGAAATTAGGGAGCAGAGAAACCGTTAAATGTTTGGCTTCGATTGCTTGTAGCACGGGACCGATCCCGCCAATTTGAGAAAATAGATAGACCGGGACAAAGACGATCACCCCTAATAGAAAGAAGCCTTGAAAAAGGTCGATCGAGGCGATGGTCCGATAGCCCCCCATAAAAACGTAACCCACTACGATTAGAAGTCCGATCAAGATCCCGAGATAGTAGCTCAAACCGAGGAGCGATTCGACCAAGACCCCCATGGCGACGAGGCCAGACGAGATGTAGATCGTAAAAAATAGGATCGACATGAGCCCGGAAATCAGACGCAATGTGCCGCTCTTGTCGTTGAATCGGTCTTCAAAATAGGAGCTGAGGGTCAGACTGCCAAAGCGCCCCGTTATGGCGCGCAGACGCGGGGCGATAAAATGCCAATTTAAAAACATCCCTAATATGAGACCAATAGCGGCCCAAGCGGCGAAGGGGCCTCCGGTAAAAATAAGAGCCGGATAGCCAAGAAAGAGCCATCCACTCATGTCGCTGGCTTGTGCGGTAAGGGCGGTAAGCCAAAAATTCAAGGAGCGGTTGCCGAGGATAAAATCGGCGGCCGATTTTTGCTTCCGGTAAGAGAGAAAAACGGTAAACAGAGTAAGGCTGAAATACCCAAGCAACATCGAAAGTTCAAGAGATGGCACGAATAACCTCAAAAAAGGGATCAAATTCAAGCGATTCTATACGAATCGATCTTTAATTGAAATTAGACACCCTCTTCTTGAACCCCATATTCATGCATTTTATTTCTTAACGTTCGGACGCTAATCCCCAAAGTGGCGGCTGTTTTGGTCCGATTGCGGTGGTGAAATTCTAAGGTTTCTAAAATAAGTCTTTTCTCAAGCTCATGTAGCGAGATGCCGACAGGAAGAGCCCCTCCCTTTCCGGGAGCTGCCGCAGGCGATGGGGAAGGCATATTATTCAGATAGAGATGGTCGCTATCGATGAGCGGATCGAAATCGAGGACAACGGTCCTTTCGATGATATTAGCCAGTTCCCGCACATTGCCATGCCATAGGTAGCGGAGCAATTTTTCCTCGGCTGCGGAGGAAAGCACTTTGACCGGCTTGTGGTTTTCGGCGCAAAATTTTTCTAAAAAATAGTGGGTCAGCGGCAAAATATCTTCTGTCCGTTGCCGTAAAGGGGGGATATGGATCGGGACAACATTGAGACGATAGAATAGATCTTCCCGAAAGACTTTCGTTTCAATCGCCTCTTGCATATTGCGGTTCGACGTCGCGATGAAGCGCACGTTTACGCGCAGCGGTTTGGTCCCCCCCACCCGTTCGAATTCGTGTTCTTGAATCGCTCGGAGCAGTTTAGGCTGCAAAGAGAGGGGAATCTCGGTCACTTCGTCTAAGAGGAGAGTCCCCTTGTCGGCGAGCTCAAAACGGCCCGTTTTTCGGATATGGGCGCCCGTAAACGCTCCTCGCTCGTGACCGAAAAATTCCGATTCGATCAACGTTTCGGGGATAGCGGCGCAGTTCACTTTGATAAACGGGTGAGACGCGCGCAAAGACAATTCATGGATTGCGCCGGCGATCACCTCTTTTCCTGTTCCCGACTCGCCCGTGATAAATACGCTAGCTTGGCTCTTTGCAATTTTTTCCAAATCGACCAAGATCTTTTTCATGGCAGAGCTTTCCGCTATAAATGGCGCTCGCTTCCCCTGTGTTTTGTAAAAAAGGTTCTCTTTGAGAAGACGGGCGTGCTCTTCCGCTTTTTCCAAAGCCGCCTCTAACGCTTCGGGAGAGAAAGGCTTAATCAGATAGTGGAAAGCTCCAAGACGCATCGCCTCAACGGCCGAATCGATACTCCCAAAAGCGGTAGCTAAAATCACGATGATTGTTGGATGCAGCGCTTTGGCCCTTTTTAATACCTCGATCCCATCTTTGATCGGCATCTTTACGTCGCTGATCACTAAATCAAACGCTTCTTGTTCCAGACGTAAAATCGCCTCGTGGCCATTTTCCACCGAGACGACCTCTTTCCCTTGCCGCCGTAGCGTCTCAACGACAAAGCTCCTCATCAAACGTTCATCGTCGACGACTAAAATTTTATCGAGCGTCATGCAAGTTACCTTTTGAGTGGGAGGGTTAGGGTGAAAACAGTTCCGCGGCCCGGTTGTGAGCGGACCTCAATGCAGCCCATATGAGCCTGCGCGATTTTTTGCGCTTCGACAAGTCCTAATCCATTCCCTTTTTGTTTTGTCGTATAAAAAGGGGAGAAGAGACGCTTCATCTCCTCTTCATCCATCCCAATTCCTGTATCGCCGATCGCAATTTGGCAAGAAGAGTCCCGCTTAAATAGGGTCATCGTTACAGCCCCTCCTGCGGGCATCGCCTGCAGCGCATTAAAAATGAGGTTCAAAAGAGCTGATCTTAATAGGTTAGGATCGATGGGCGCCATGAGAGGATCTGTCGGAATATGCAGCTCCATTTTCACCGTTTCAGGAAAAGCGGGATCCATTTTCACAAACTTTCCGATCTGTCTTAGGTATTGACCCAGTTCGATCGATTGCGTTTGGATTTGGATCGGCCGGGAATATTGGAGGACGGTCGTTACGAGATTTTCCAAACTTTTAGTCCCTTCGACGATCTGACCCGACATCTCTTGCAGATGGGGTTGATTAGATAGGTCGCGGTAAAGGAGCGACGCATAACCCCGTATGCCCCCTAAAGGATTCCGAATTTCGTGGGCCACTGTGGCCGCCATCTCTCCCAACTCTTTCATCCGGTCATTTCGGCTTACAATCAACTGCAATTTTTGCATTTCGCTCACATCCCGCAGCAAAATGATCAAGCCGTGATACACTTTGGGCCCTTCATAGACAAAGGAGGTCGCGATTTCGAACTCTATATTGCCGTAGGATTTGTAAAGAAGGCGATGGGAAATGCCAAATTTCAGAGCCTCACGCAGGGAAAATCCAAACGAATCGTCGGGAAAAACATCCCAAATCTTTTTAAAAAGGACCCCTGAGTTTACTTGTAATAGTTTTTGGGCCGCTTCATTAAATAGAGTAATGGTCCCATCGAGATTGATAAAGAGGATTCCTTGCGCGATATTTTTTAAGATATTGTCGAGATAGGCATTAACCCGATTGAGCTCGCCCACCTTTTGCGCTAGTTCCTGGTTGACAGTGAGAAATTTCTCTTGTAACTTTGCATATGCCGATTTGAGGTAGCTTGTCTCTTCAGAAAAAAGGGAAAAGGCGCGGGATAGATGGCGGATAGCCT
>PLXF01000068.1 GCA_003151315.1 Parachlamydiales bacterium | reverse complement strand
GGCCCCTAATGACTCCAACGATGCGTGTATTAGCGGGAATAGGGGCTGTAGCAGGTGTCGCGACTGTTTTGCAGCATCCGTCTTGGAAAAACAGATATCTTCCTCCTGGTGCGGACACAAAGCTCTCTACAATCAACAAAATCAGAAAAATGAATATTCCCCTTTTGATCAATAGAGGGTCATATAGAATGGATATCCCAGTATCGGATTCCCAATTAATTTTTAGAGAAGGAAAAGCATTCTGGAAAAAAGATGGGAAACCTCTTGCTTGTGATTCATTCGCCCCCTTTGTAATTTTAGAATCTGGAGAGGTTCTTGCTGCTCCTGATGCGTTCGTAAATGATGATTTCGTAAACCACCCGGGGCTCTCGAATGGAAAACCGGTCCTTTTTGCAGGAAATTATCACGCCTATAATGGAATCATAGATTATTTAGACCTCAGATCTGGACACTTTCGACCAAGCCCAAAAGATTTAGAAAAAGCAGTAGAAATTCTAGCCATACACGGAGTTAATAAACGTAAAATCGATCTCGATTTTTCTTTAGGGTCGCCGATATTAAGACAAATAAATGAAGCGGGAGGTTCTATGGATGGAGATTCAAACGCATCTCAGGACAACGGGTAGATTGAGTCAGATGGTTTCTAGAATGGAATGGATCATGCCAAATCGGCCTGAAATAGCCCTCTTCACGATGGCCGTAAAGTCTTGTCGTGGCATTAAGTCTTAATGAAAAAATAATATCGCCAATGGTGCCTTGCCAGCGGAGTTCGCAAATACGAGCTTTAGCCTCTTGACGAAGTTTGCGAAGATCTATTGGTCCTGGTGTACTCTATCTCTTCGGGGAAAAAATGGCCTTTAAGCAAATGGATCAGAGTCAATACTGTATCTCCGTACGGGCGGGCTGTATTGAATTAATACTGCCCNNAATTATTGAGTCACGAGAGGTATAGAGAGCGCCACTTTTACTCGGGTGCTGCCCTAAACACCTATTTGCTAGATATTGACTTCTTCAAAACACGTATGATACAACGATTGATACAATAATTAGAACGAGGCAATTAGTGTGATGTTACCCAAAATACAAAGGCTTTGGTTGTTGTGTTTACTTCTTTGTTCAACAGGTGAAGTTTTTGCATCGTGGTTTAAAACACCGCCCAAGGAATGCGATAAGCCCACACTTGAGCTATGCGATCGCCCCGCGTCCCCATGTGAGAATAGACAGGGTCCTGATGGCTGGTCTATTGATTTAGGGGGACAATACACATGGATGTCCTTTTCGACGCCCCCTACTTATACTGGAAGTACTGGAGGCGTAGTTGGAAAACTTACCTACCAAGTGCCTTGGGCTTTTTTTGGACAGGCGCGTACTGTATACAATCTTGGCCCTTTGTCTAGTTCTTTGAATGAGAGCGGCTTTCATGAATGGTACATGGAATTTGTTGGAGGATATTGCTTTCCGGTCTGTCGAGATTTGACATTCACTCCCTATGCTGGGCTGGGATTTGATTATTTAAGTGATGATCACTCAGCCTATTCTACAATCTCAGCTATCAAATTAAGATATCGGACTTACTACGCCATGGCAGGGTTCGATACGCACTATGCATGGGAAAATTGGACAGCCGGCCTACAGTTTGATTGTTTTCCCATATTTAATCAGTATCTTAAAGTCAAAAGTTTGCCTGGAGCTGCGTGGATACTCAGCAATAGAGTGGGCTTTGATATTCGTCTGCCTGTGGCCTACAAGCTCCCTATACCTTGCAGGGGCGTTAATGATATTTGGCTAGAACTGGCTCCTTACTATCGATGGTTGCCTATCGGTCCCTCTACTATCCTGGGGCTTCCCTCTAGAAATCTCGATCAATGGGGAGTATTTCTGACATTTCGCTTTTTCCTGTGATCACAAATAATTGAGGAAAAAATAAATGAAGAGAGTTTTGAGGTTGTCATGGATCTTTGCCATGACTTTATTATCTCTGCTATTGTTCTCCAATGAATGTAGGGCAGACTTTGTCATTGTGGGGGGATTTGCCTAAACTATCGGAGGCAGCGATGCCCCGGAATATGCTCTTGCAGATTCATTCTCTCTAGGAGAATCTTCAGCCTCTCTCATCTCAATACCTACAAGTTCACAGGGTGTTATCCAAGCCGTTGCAATCAATTCTTACGATGGCACGGTCATTTTTGCAGGGCAAAATAACTCCAATGGCTTGCCTTTAATCTATAGAGGGTCTGTTGTTGGCTCTTCAGTCACTGCAATCGCAATTCCTGGCACGGATCCGGGCATTATCAACAGCGTTGTAATTGGTCCCGACGGCACAGCCATCTTAGGGGGTGAAGATTTTTTTAACAGCACGCCTCTTATCTATAGGCTTTCGCCTGGAGCTGATGAGGCTACTCTTATCTCTTTTTCAAGCACAGATATGGGTTATATCGCAAGTGTTGCAATCGGTCCTGATGGCGCAGCCATTTTAGGAGGTCAGGATGGGACGACAAGCCTACCTCTTATCTATAGGGTTTCCCCGGGGGCTTCCACGGCTACTCCTGTCTCTCTCCCCAGCATGGATATGGGCTCTATCAACACCGTTGCAATCGGTCCTGATGGTACGGCCATTTTAGGGGGGCAGGATACAACTAGCAACGAGGCTCTTCTCTAACGTCTTGCTGCCGGCAGTCTTTTGGCGAGCGCGGTGACAATCCCCGATCCGGGCGATGGCGGGACAATTAATAGTATTGCAATCGGTTCTGATGGGATAGCTATTTTGGGAGGTTCAACTCCTTCCTCGCCTCTCATCTACAAACTTCTTCAAGGCAGCGCCGCAGCTTCTGTCATTGCAAATGCAAATGCAAACGGTGGCTTCATCGCTAGCGTAGCAATTGCTCCCGATGGGACGGCCATATTGGGAGGCGAGGATACCGATGCCAGTGTTCCTCTCATTTATAGAGTTGCCGCAGGTGCAACCCAAGCAACTTCTATCGGACTTCCTAACGCGATCACCGGCCAGGTCAATAGCGTTGCAATAGGTTCCCAGAATGTTGCCGTCTTAGGAGGCGTGGAATTTAGTAGCGATGCCCCTTTTGTTTTTACAGTAGCCACCTCTGGTACCGTCGCCGCTTCCATTGCAGTCCCGAACTTCGAACCCCAGGGGCTGATAAACAGTGTTGCCGTCTATAGCTGCGATGGGCTCTATGATATAAAGCGATTGAGGCCCTACTATTTTCTGCAGCTCAATGAAACAATAGACGCCTTGAATCAAGCCGGATTATAATTCATTTTCATCAGAAGAATAACTTTCGTCTTCATGAGGATGGATCATTCTTTGCCCGTCATAGACGACATAGTCTTCATTCTGGGAATAAGTGTGGGTTCCCTCTAAGCGAGGAGCCCAGGTGGGTTCAATATAGGCAATCTCTTTTTCCACTAAATTCCCCGTTGTTAAAAGTACGATCTCTTTTAATATCATGGATCTTCCATATCCCTTGCTGCAGTCCATCGTGGGCCGGATGGGTCGATCATTCACATAAAAGATAGCGCCCGCATTTCTTCCACGTATATTGCGGCGATTGATTGGATGGGGAAGAAATCGCGCCTCCAAATCTTTGGCATAATAGATGCGGAGCCGATCTCCACGAACTGCAGTATATAACCAATAATATCCACTGTGTTTGAATAAAATCGGGTCTGAGAAGTATGCACCTTGAATAAGGACTCTTTGATGCTCCCATTTATTTGGGAAATCAACCGCTTTGTATAGGGAAACAGATTTATAAAGATATGTTTCTGGAATCATGTAGATTTCATCGTTATCTTGAAACAGCGAAGGAAAAGAAAGATGGGTTGGGAGTTCTAGTGCTAATTGAGGTTTAGAAATAGTTCCATCTTGATCTAGGGTTACATAAGAAATCACCCCTTTTTCGTAATCAAAATCTTCGAAGAAGATGTAATTAATCCCTTTGTATTTAAACAAAAATGGGTCTGCATAAAATTTATCTTTCGGAGGCAAAAAAGGGGTATATGTATCCAGAGTGTTTAATACATCCCCTTCATTTTTCTTAATTGCGATGAAATACTTGGGCCTCTTGCCTTCTGCAAAAGAAAAGGGGAGACACGCCACAAGAAAGAGACCCCATAACCTCAAGGATTCAACTCCTCTCGAGTTTCTCGAAAACTGGTGTATTCTTCTGGCATTTTCGAATGGAAATGCATATTGGCGATTCTATAATTTTTCCCTTTGAATGAGAGATAGGGCACATTTTTCCCTTTTGCATCCTCTCCCCAAAAAAAGGAAAAAAACCTAGGGTCGAAAAGGGAGCGAACGTGGATTGTGCCCGGTCCATGTTGGGGACAATATTTTCTGTCATTTCCGTTGATAAATATACCAAGCGTTGCTGCATCAAAAATATATTCGGGAAATGAAGATGCATACATCGAGAGGAAACTGAGAGGCGTTGCGTTATCTGGTCCAAAGTGGCTCTTTCTTTTAGGATAATACTGGCCATATTCACGCATTAAGGTGGGTAGAGGCATTAGATAATCGACTCCCCATTTTCTGTAGAAGCTGGCCAGGGTTGCCATATCATTGATGCCGATATGAGGTTTTGTCCCTTTATAGTCTCCCATTTCAGAAAGGATATGGTGAATGAGAAATGATAGACTTTCACTATCTTTGATAAATACAAAGCAGGGAATACACCCTTTAAGCGACTGAAAAGGGGCGGCCAATCGAATATTTAACTGTTTTATCAAAGGGTATAACTCATCGAGATCGACATAGAGCATCGAGTCGCTTTCAAGATGGACAATGTTTTCTAAATTTTGATCCGCAATGAAATCAAACAGGGTAAAAAAGCGCTCCGAAGTATACAACCAAAAGCCATCGGAAAGGGAAGGATCTATTTTATTGATCCTACGAAAATGATCGTGTTCCTTTGTGGTTGGGATTAGATCCATATCCACTAAAGAGACCCGCTCTGCAGCCAAAAACTCGTGACAATCACTTTGGAAAAACAGATGAGCTCTCTTATCTGTAAGTAGGTAGATATCGCAATCTTGATTGAGGGTTCGAGCTTGTTTCATTGTCGTAAAGATACACGGAGGAACGGCGTCTCCGAGGTGGACAAAGATAAGATTATGAGCAGAAATAGAAAAACTGACAAAAAGGATCCAAGTTACAAAACGGACTCTGATCATGAGATTTAAACACCATCTTAGGCGTAGGCAAGATCCATCGTTCTTGCGGGTATAGTGGTCGACGAGGCATTTTATTTTAGAGAGCTTTACAAGTCAATCTTGGAGCGCCTCGACGCCATTAGCACATACTCATTCCCCATTTTTCAGCAGGGATGGAAGACCGTCTTTGATAAAACAGCTGGTTGGATTTTTACACACTATGTCTTAGCTCGACTTTGCAACTTTTTTAGCCCGATCATTTGAGAGCCAAGCATTGTCTCTTTTCGGATAGAGGAATAGACAAGGTTGTGAAGAGCGACTCGATTCCAGCAACGGTTTTGAAGGACAGAAAGGACAATCAGATTACAGGCGAGGAGATAAGCGTTTCGAAGATCGGAAAGTTTTTTCTTCTCCTGCCAATGGGTTTGGAGCTTAATACTGATTGATCTCTTCATAGGGCAGCAAGCATACTTAAAAATTATTTAACAATGAAGCTAAAAAAGGAGGGCGCTTCCTCCCGGCCCCCTAAAGGACTTGGTTTGCGGCGCTGTCAAAAGGATGAAGAAGAATGTAATTTTATTTTGGGCGATGACCTTCTTCAGTGGATTAGAAGGGGGGACTGGGCCCTGTTGCGTTCCAGGTGTTCCCTGTACAAAAATTTTTTCTGTTATGCCGCAGTTAATTTTGTCAGGAGGACCCGTGCTTTTGGAAAAAGTTGGCGTTCAATCTGGTGAGATCGATCTGTCTCTTGCATCGGCATTTGGTATGATTGCATTCAATCGATCGGGAATTTACAAAATTATTTGGCATGGCGAAGCGCGTTCTCTTTTCAATATCCCTTGGTCCTTGGGATTTTCGTTGGACAATACAATCTTACTGGGAAGGGTCTATGGAGATTCTGGTTCTCATTCCCTATTCGAGAAATTTGAAGGATCGGTAGTTCTTAGCATCAATGCAGGACAAATCCTCCGTTTTATCAATGTTTCACCCTATCCGGTCGAACTCATTCCAGAAAGCAACGATTCGCAATTACTGCTCCCATCTTTTACTTTGTGCCTTTCACTATTTGAGCTGCATTGAACGGACAGCTCGGCGCGAATCCCAGTCCTTTAGGAACGCAGCGAGCGAGTCCATCCACTTGGATTTATCAGGTTTCTATGGGATCCCATCCCTCTGGTTCAAGAAGGGAAATTTCCTGCAAGATGGATCTCCAAACAGGTCCTTGCCAATCGCGGATGTCGTTTTCGTCAATATAGAAGTTAATCACATGGGGAATATTCCAAGAAGTTTGAAACTCGCTTGTAGATCCCAATACTGCAAGTATCAGACGGGCATGCGGAAATTTTTTGCGAAACAGCTTGATGAATCCTTCAGAGTCTTTACGCTTCATTTCTTCATAACGTACAAATACAACAGGTGTCCCATCCTCGAGTAATGCCTTCATTCGAGCCAAACGGCGTTGAATTTTTGCCTGCACAGTGGGAATCGATTCCTCCCAATTTTCTACCAAAGGATGGACCGCCAGAGTCTCCCCATCCACAGGAATCGCAGCCGTCCGAATCGTTGGAAAATCATGGATGTAGACGAGTCCATACGCATCAATAACCGATTTTCCATCGATTCTTAAATGCATATTCTGGCAGACCCTAGAGAAATCATCTTCAAACGCTTGTCGCAAAGAGTGCATAGAAGTGATCATCCAATCGAAAGGATAGGCGATTTGCCGCAGCCCATTGTATCGAGAGGCTCTTGCAACATTGCAGGCATACCCTAAACTAATAATTTCCGCTCCCAGCACAGGGCAGCATATCGCCAGGCTAAGAACCATCGCAAAAAGTAGTTTCATCTAATTGACGGCATCAAAACTTAAGTTTTTTTAGGACCGGGAGGAAACTCCGCTCCTCTATTAAAATATTACTCTCGGTCACCATTTCCCACAACTGACCGATTGTGGTATAGCTCCCAAAAACCGCTCTTTAAATCACGAACGATATATTGAAACTGCCGGCAGCTTAAGGAGGGCAGGGAGTGGCGTCAGGACAGGATTGGACAGGGGTGATCGCGCCGGAGGTGTTGATCACGCCTGCGTTAACGGAACCTACATTACAGGGACTTAAATTGAAAATTCCGTCACCAGGGTTAGTCAACAGATAATCGGTGCTGCTATCATTGCCGGTAAGGGTTAGGCAGGCCGTAGGATTCGGTAAGGTGGAACCAATGACTGTGGCTACACCTGTATTGCCTGAAAGTGTATTATTGGTAATAGAGCCTGAAAGATGTGTGTATTGTTCTATATCAAGGCCTGAGGCCGCATTCGAGGACAGGTTTTCACAGTTTGTGATCGTGTTATCCGAAATATTCAATGTTAAAGAGCTGATCCCGGTAGGGGCATAGCTGACGATTCCTGTCCCTTCGCATCCGTTAATTACGTTGTTTAATATTGTTAAATCAAGATTCGAAAAATCTTGATTTACAGCAATTGCATTTGATGCATTGCCGATTCCCGTAATGGTGTTGTTATTGATTGTTATAGTGCCAGTTGTAGTAGATGTAGAGCTTATGACAGCAATTCCATTATCATTGCATCCCGTGATTGTATTATCTGTTGCAAGCAGTGTCAAAATATGGACTGGGGTTGCAAGGACGAGAGCGGAGCCCCCATTATTGGACATTATATTTGTAGATGCTGCGATTTCAAGGGTTGTAAATACGCCCGAGGTGTGCAGGTATAGAGAATTCGACGTGTTGCCGGAGAACGTGTTGCCTCTTAACGCGATTGCACAACTGTCGGTAGTCCCACTCGAAAGGATAACTAAGCTCGACCCTAAGCTTGACTGCGATCCCGTTCCGTTATTTGTAACCATATTGTTAAGCAAGTTGATATTGGCTTCGAGGACGTTATTGAGGCTAATCCGGACGCTGCCCGTTGTATTGCCATTGAAGATGTTATTCTCGATTTGAGCCGCGAAGACATTGTTATTTGCCGATATCTCCAGAGGAACGCTAGAAATAGAAGTTTGGGTTTTAAATGTATTCTCCGAACAGACAAGGGTAGAGGTCCCATTAAGAGTGAAAAATACCCCGTTAACGTTGTTCAAAAACTGATTGTTCATTAAGGATATGGAGGCATTGCCAGGAAAGGAAGCCTCGATCGGATACGTAGTGGTGTTTTCGAACGTGCAAGAAGAGACATCCAAGCTTTGAGGATTGGTTCCAAAGATGGCATCGTTCATTGCAGACGCAATGGTAAAACCGCTTATGGCGTTATTAGTCGACAAGGTGATTGCATTGCCTTCTGTATTGATATCAATATTTGTAATAGTGGGGGAGGCACTGCTTTGTGCAGGAATGGAGACTGTCCCTGCAGTAGTTTGTATTGAATGACTGATGCCGGAGCCCCAAAACTTTTGGCTCGCTTGTAAAAAGATGCCCGCATTCATTCCCGTAGTTGTTCCATCGCCAGGGAACACATAGATAATGTCATTCGGAGCGGAGTTGTCTTGTGCTTGTGTTAGGCTATGGTAGGGGCTTTCGTAGGTACCGTCAGAGCTGCTTGTGTTATTGACGAACACAAAGAAGTAAGGAAGTCCTGTGGCAGGATCAATGGCGACGCTGTTTTTTCGTGCTTTGTCGACGACGATGATCTCTTGTCTATTCACCGGCTGCAGCATTCGGTCGTTTAGAACGTTTGCTACTTTGCAAGTGCGTCCTTGTTCTTTGACTTTTGATTTGGGACCAAAAGAAAAGCTTAAGGAAACTTGCCCCTGGAATTTATTATGGAACGTCCTGTCATACGAGTCGCTAATTTCTAGATTTAAAATGTCTTTGAAGGTGCCGGAGATTCTCGCTTTGCCGCCCCAAGTGGCAGGGGTTGCTTCTCCTATGAAATAGTAAGGACCTGCCGCTGCATAGAAATCAAATGATTCAGATTTTCCAAAGTGAAAGCCAAATTCTGCATTGGCTCCTTTCATCGCAGATTGCATCTTTTGCGACACAAGCATGTAATTGCCGGAAAAGCTTTCAAAGGCGATGTCATAAGGGCTGCTGGTTTTTGTGCCGACAGGCAAATAGCCGTTGATCCGAAAATCAAACAACTCCCCGAGAGTTTCAAGGCCTAGTCCTACTTGGTTCGAGTTAAAGCGGCCTGTATTTCTAAAGTCGTAGTAACTGTTTATTCCGTAAGCTCGGTTTCTCCATAGAGCTCTTAGTCCAATGCCTGCGTTGGCTGCCCATTTTCCGTTATCAAATATGTGAGCTCTTGCATCAAAAAAGGGGGTGATTACTCATTTGCTTGGATCTGAAGCAAGAAACGCTTCGAGGGTTGTATAGCCATCTTCATAGCCGATACCGCCGCTTTCAATATGACGAACAGCAGCGCGGTAATGCCGTTTACCGTCAGGGCAGTTCACTTTTTCTTGGTGAACGCCTGCAAAATTGCTTAGAGGAAGAACCACAGCAAAAAAAGCAAAACGGAACATGCATACCTTCTAGACAATCATGCCTAGTTTTATTCTATGGATTTTTTGAAATCAATTTGTTTTTTAACAGGCAATATACCGATTCTTGAATCATGAACGGGTATAGCAGGACCGTTAACATATGCTATGTCCAGTTGAAAGTTAGACAACCAACCCATGATAGCGCCTAGAATTTTGATCAGGCGTAGCCGGTGCGAAAATAGTTCCCTATTAATTAAGGGCTATTTTCTCGGATCAAAAGGCTGGGATGCTAGTATGGGTTGTTTTTTAATTTACACGAAGTTTATTTATATTTGATTTTATTTATAGTTATATTATATAATTATCTATTATAAATTAAACTATAAAATAGGTGTTTTTTTTATGATTGCTACTATCGGTGCTGGACTGTCGAATTTGATTAGTCCCTTTACAAGAAAAATCGGAAATTGGATGGGTCTCAATGGGCGGGAAGAGGTTGCGGATGCAATGCCTGGTAATCGCGCCGTTGCGATTGAGGAACGTGCGGTTCATGCTGGAATACAAGAGATGAACACTTGGGGAGGCTTTTTGAGAGGCCATATTAGAGGCTCTCTGTCTATCAGCGGAATTTCCTGTATAGCTACTGGAGTTCTTCTTCATTATACTCATACAAATATTTGTCAAAACTCAAAAACATTAACTTGTTTTGTAATAGAAGAGACAACAATCTTCTTGTATACTTCAGGAGTTATATGCGTTGCCGCGCTCCGAGTATTCATGCTAATCGCCGAAATTCGCAATCAAGTACCGATGCTTGCTCAACAACCAGTGCTTCCCCAACTGGCCCCAGTAAATATCAATGCGGCAGCAATTGCAGACCTTCTCATGTAGTTGATGCGGTACCTGTTCAGGCTATTGATAATTCTGCAGCGCCTTTGCTGCTTCGACCTGTGCTGATAGAGGAAGTAGGCGATGAGAATGACGAAAAAAATGAAATCTCTGATGAGATTCTTTTTGAGCTAAGGCAGAAATTAGCAAAAAATTCTCAGGCAATAAAAAAAATGAATGAAAAATGGAATAAAGGACGATAGGTATGCCAATTGTGACACTTAAGGATTTAGACATTCGTGATGCAGCCAAAGCAGAAGCTCGTCGGCGGGCAGATGATAATGGTGGTGTTTCCGATAAGCAATTACACGAGCTCCGCCAAAAATCAGAGGAAAGGTCTCAAGTCATTAGAGAAATGAATAAAAAATGGAAATCGCGGGAACAAAGAGCTAGAGTTCAAGCATCGAAACCTGTCAATAGTATACCGGATCAGATACAAAATCCAGAAGTTATTAATAATTCTAATTCTAAAATTAACTCTTTGAATAAAGATAATAAATGTTGTTTATCAAACAGGGCTTGTCGTTTTAGTCTAATCGGAGCTCTAAGTACTGCTCTGGTTATTGGATTAATCGCTGGACTTATCTTAGGACCTTTAGGTGCTTTGATTGGCTTTGACATCGGAGGACTTGTCGGCGGAGTAGTCGGAGTTGTAATAGCTAAATATACAGAATGTAAAAAATCAACAAACTAATTTAATGTATTTATGTCTTTAAATATAAATCATCATCAGATTACCAATATTCTCTGGAAAGATTTTTACTTTTCTTGCAACCGTGAGCAAGTTAGGTTGGTCTAAGGTCAACTAAGGCTTTTTAGGGAAGACGTTTCCCTAGACTGTTAATCTATGGGTCGCATGTTCGAATCATGCACTCGGAGTTTTTCAATCCCATCTTTAAGTATCTGATACAGCAAACTTTAAGAAGCTTTTATACCACTTTCAAGATTCAGATTTCGTAAAGGGCGGATATGTTGGAGGGAGCTTCCAAATGTCTGCTTTTAGTCTAGTCTTAGGTTGTCTGTAAAGGTTATGTGAAATTGACGTAAATTTTTTCTTATGTTATCTATGTTAGCCTGAATAAGGAGAAAACCTATGATTCCCGTATTATCGCCAACACGAACAAGTTCCGACTCCTGCTGCACAAGGGTGCAGGAGTGCCTTTGTGATAGAGAAACAATTCAAACCGCTAAATGGGCTTTTTGGTCCTTTGGAGCAATGGGGGCTACGTTGATTCCAGTCCCTTTCGTGAATGGAGTAGTGGCAGGATCCATGCTATTCATAGGAGGCCACGAGTTGGCTCAACATCCAGATTCAGGTTGCATGATGGGCTCTTTTAGACCCATAGTACAAAGCAGAACTTGGAAACACATCTCAGCAGGGGCTTTTATCTCTGGAATTGGCTGGGGTTTCGGCTTGCTCGCGGCTATGTCAAAGATTCCGGTTATAGTGAGTCTTGGAGTGGCCTTTGGGCTGCTCGGAGGACCTGCTTTTGGTTTTAGCGTCGCTTATTCGGATAGCGTATTCGTAGGGCAACCACGCGATGCTTTGCTTGTTGATAATAGTCAACAACCGTTGATAGAAGAAGGCTCTAGCCGCGTATAAAAACCGCTTCTTGAATTGCGATGGTATAGCATGTCCCTCTATTGGAAGAGGGCATGCGACGTCTTAGGGACTAGTTGTGGGAAAAATTCTTCGCATTTCGATATTAGTTTGGAAACAGCCATGAAAGATAATCGATTTTTCACAATTTGTGCATATAGTTTCTATCGTCATCTTTTGGGGGTACACGTATCGACCATCAAGGCTTTTAGGCAGAATTTCTTTCCATTTTTCCCGGAGAATATCGACCCTTTCTAAGCAGGACGAACAAATTAATCGGTAGTAATCTCCTTTCGGTAAGGGCGCATCCTTTTGCTCTAGTCTTCCTCGTGTTGCTTTGAGCTGGTTGAACAGATCTTCATTTTGTATTAACAACGCAGAGTTTTGCTCTTGTACAGAGGGAGGTTGATTGGTAACTGATGCCATATTGGACTCCTTTGAAAGTGGAAAACATCATAGATAAGGCCTTCTATTTTGGCTAGTAGTAAAAACTTTTCCAAGACTAAGAAATTATATCAGAGAGAGAGCGGACTGCGGCGCTTCTTGGTGCACTGGCTGAGCGTTTTGTGTTTTTTTGATGTGTGGATTTTTTTAATAAATTCTTGTGTTTTTTCCCAGGTCGCAATTAGCGGGCCCTTGGATCACCTCGCCCGTAGCGGAGAATCGAGAGCCGTGGGCAGGGCACTCCCAGCAGTTTTCACTTAAGTTCCAGCGGACTTCGGCTTTTAGGTGAGGGCAAATGGCCGACATCTCGTGTAGCTTACCTGTATCGTCCCGATAGATGGCGCATTTCTTGAGCCCTTTTCGGATGATCGCTCCTGAGTTTTTAGGTAAATCAGAGGCCGATTTTTGATCTCCTGCCGTGACCCAATCCCGATATTGACAAAAGGTGTTCACATTTTCTTTAACGAAGTCTTTTGCTGCAGAGAGAGTTTTGCGATGCGGGTCATAGAGCTTCTCCCAAGGATTTTTCCGTTTGAGGATCAGATCATTTATAAGTAGACCTGCAATAGTGCCATGCGTGAGGCCGTTGCCCGAATCTCCGGTTACCATATAGATTTCTGCATTCTGTTTCACCCGCCCGATAAATGCTAAACCATCAATCGGTTCCATAACTTGTCCTGACCAGCGGTAGAGGGTCTTCCCCAGGAAAGGAAAGCGCTCTTTGGCCCACTGCTCTAGCTTGTCAAAGCAAGATTCGGTGTCTTTTTTTTCCGCAGTGCGATGGTCTTCTCCGCCAATTAGCAACAGATCGTGGTTCTCATCAGCTTGGGCGAGGCGGATGTAGTGATAGGGGTCTGGAGTGTCGTAATAGAGCGCTCGCGTGACACTTCCTTTGGGGACATTGCCCGCAATGACGTAGGTCCGATAGGGCGCTTGTTTCAGGTGGGGTAAAAAAGGGCTGCAAATCGGGCTATTTGTTGCAATGACCACATGTTTTGCTAAGACGGACGCCCCTTGTGTGGCCACTAGGTATTGGTCTTCTTTTTTCTCAATTTTAGTCGCGTGCACTGAGGTGAAAATCGAACCGCCTGCCTCGATGATTAAATCGCAGAGTTTATCAATGTAGGGCAAAGGGTAAAATTGCGCCTGGTTGGGAAAGCGAAGGCAAGGTCCTGTATCGAAAGAATCGATAGGAGCTCGATCCATCTTCTCTACGCTAGTGAGCCCCGCACGGTGGGCGGCTGCTAATTCTTTGTCTAAAATGCTCAAGGAGTCGCCAGGCGGAACAAAAAGATAGACGTCGAGCTCTTCAAAATGGCATTTAATGTGGTGCTTTTTGACGAGATGAGCAATGAATTCGATCGCAGCGCCGTGACTCTGTGCGGCTAATTTGGACCCTTCGACTCCAAAACATTTTTCGAGATCAAAAAACCGGTCATCCAAAGCATTCGATAAATGTCCTGTTGTTCTTACGGTTTGTCCTCCTGCAATGGGTCCATCGTCTAAAACCACAACTCTCTTTCCGCTTTGGCTTAAATTGTAAGCAACTGAAAGACCAGAAATCCCAGCGCCAATGATGCATACATCTGTTTCCAAATCTTTGTGCAGCGAAGGAAAACTTCTTAAAATTTGCTGATCTTGCCATAAAGAAATGGTTTCATGTCCTTTCTGGTTCACGATCTGGCTCCCATTTTTTTTCTAAAGCCTATATATAGCATGACAAAGCTTAATACAAGATGGAGCCAAGTATCCGCCATGTTGTTGCTCATAAGTCCCAAAATAGCTTGGTTTTTATAGAAAAAGCCAAGAATAGCAACGAGCAGGTAGATCACTCCAAATACGCGAAAGAAAATTTGGGAAGCCTGCACGCCTTTCATCCCTACCCAAAAAAAGAGGGCTCCGCTGACCAAATGGACCATGTTATGGAAGGTGTTGACGTAAAATAGCCCTAGAAGGTGCTCGTTTGGGGTGAACTGCGGAATAAATCCTAAAATACCAATGAGAAAAAAACCGATTCCAAAAATAATTGCGAAAGCTTTAACCATATTTACCTCTTTTTTCCTATGTATATAAATATTTGTGATTTTTCAGAAAGGTCGATTCTTAAATCAGGGGAAATATAACTACTTTTGGTGTACTATGGTGAATCTCTTGGAGGGCTCATGGAATTGCAAATTAAAGAAATGCAGGAAAAAATTGATCGATTAGAACAGGAAAATGGTGAATTAAAGGCCTGGAAGCAAGAATATAGCTCTGCTAAACAAAGCGTATGTCGTATGAGCGTTCGGTTGCGGAAGCTGTGCAAACGGTTGACCGCTGATAAGGAAACCGTTGTGGAAATGCAGAAAATTGCGGATGAAATCCGCGAACTCGTAAAAATCAATGGCCTTTAGCGGAACAATCCACTTAATTCTCTAGAGTTGTATAAGATATGAACTTCTTTCAGGAATATTTATGCGTTCAGATATTTGCGTTAAAAGTGTAGCCTGCGCTCAAGTTGCTATGTACAATGGCTTGAATGGCTTAGCTAGAGATTATCCCGGTGCTATTGTTAAAACGGCGGCCGTTTGTGCTGGCGTGGCGGATGTTGCTTTGGATACATTAAAGCATCCTGGCGTTGTCGTGGAGAGCTTGTCTATGACAGTAATNNAATTTAACGGTCGTTTGTTGTTCTAACCAAGCTTCAATTGAGGATGCGAAGGCCCACATTAAACTGGCAGGAATAGCCGTTTTGACAACTGCAGTGTCTGTATTTATAAGCGGCCTTAAACTCATGATTCAAGTGAGTAAAGGGATTTCTAATCCTGCCATTATTCGATCTTGTAACAAAGAGGCCGAAGCCCAAGCGCGATTTCATTGGATCGTCCCTTCTAAGCTCTACTTTGTACAACCTCATGACCAACTCGCTGACGCTCGTCGGTCATGAAATTGTACAAAGTAGAGATAATGTAAACTTTTTATCAGGCTTTATGACCCTAGAAAAGTCTCTGAACTTCTTTGATTTGGCTCACCAACATTTTAGCGCCTCTTTAACGAGGACTCGACAGGTTAAAAAGTATTATCATTTAGCCGGTTTTACGGTCTGTTTGCACTTTGCTGGCGAGGTGTTGGTCGATTTTCTCACTTCAGCTCTATGCCATTTAGAGACAGAACCCACGATGAGTTGCGATCTGACGATTGGTATATGGGATAGTGCCTCTACTGATGTACCCCCGATGGAATTTCCTTGGGCGAACGGCGCGTTTACCATGCATGGCAGTGTCGTTGGGTATAATTGCGAGCGGATTCATACGGTTTTCGATCCTCGGTTGCACATACTGCAGCTTTTCGATCATGAGCGCAGTGTAGCTCTCTATTGGGTTAAAGATAGAGGAAAATGCCCCTGGTGGGTAGGAGCGTCTCCGTTTCAATTTATTTTACATTGGTGGATGAAAACGAGAAAACACCAATTGACTCACGCTGGGGCTGTGGGGTATTCGAATGGGGGCGTTTTGTTTGCGGGGAAAAGTGGCGCCGGAAAGTCTACGACCGCCCTCTCGTGTATGAAAGCGGGGATGAAATATGTGAGCGAAGACTATTGCCTTTTAAGCGATCTTCCCCAAATTCGAGCGTATAGCGTCTACAACTCCGCTAAAATCACAGAAAAAACGCTCAGTTTATTTCCTGAATTGGGCAAGCACATTGAAAATCCAGAGCGCCCGAAAGGGGACAAAGCGTGTGTTTTTCATTATAAATTCCAGCCCCAAAATATTCTCTTTAGTTTCCCCTTGAAAGGGCTCCTCACATTGAAAATTTTTGATTCTAAGGATAGTTGGATCGAGCCGATTGATCCGAAGGAGGCGGTTGCCTCCTTGGCGGGAACAACTCTCTGGCAATTAGCAAACACGGGACCTTCTGTATTCCACCACCTAAAAAGAGTGGCTGAAGCGGTTCCCTGTTATCGGCTCCATTTAGGGCGCGACCTGACCCAGCCGCCCAAACTCATCGAGAAGCTATGCCTCTCGTGATTCAAGAATCACGAGAGGTATACTTTAAGAGACCTCACTTTTTCAAACCAAAAGGGGGCATAT
>PLXF01000126.1 GCA_003151315.1 Parachlamydiales bacterium | reverse complement strand
GTCAAAAACCAACTTTTGAATCACGAGAGGTATACCTTACTCTTCTATCCGCTTAGAAAAAAAGAGAGGCAAATTTTTACTGTGAATATGTAAATTATTCACCCGATAAGCGCCCCCCTTACCTTGAATAAAGGGGACCTGCCGCCCTTGAGGATCTTCTTTCCAAATAAAAGAGAGGAGCCCTGGATTAAAGAGGCAGCTTTCATTGATAAAGCCCAAAGCGCCGCCCCCGTTGCGAGGTGAAATCCCTCCCAGATATTGTCCAAGAGCCGCCGCATCAAAAATAGACTGGAAAGCGTCAAAATGGAGCGAGTATCCATCCGGATCGTTTGTTGTCTCCCCAAGAGCATTGGTTAGAGGGAATTCCTGCCCATATTCCGGAGCGATAATCGGTAGATTTTTAATATATCGATCCCCGTATCTGTTCTTAAACTCTTGCAACATATACATATCATTGATAGCAGTCTCCGCCTTCTCGGCCATCAATTGCACTAAAGAGGCGATGGGGGTAATCTCAGAGATATAGACAAAGCCAGGGATGCAGCGCGTTTCGTTATCGAATGTGGCCCCTATTTTCCCTCCATAACTGCGTTGAAATACAGGGAGCAATTGCCCCAAATCGGCATAGAGCATCACATCATTTTCTAAATGAAAAACATCGGTAAGGGCAAATTGCCGTATCAGCTCTTCTAAACAAAAAAACCGCTCCGAAGTGTAGGTCCAAAATCCCTCAAACGAACTGCGGTCAAGAGTCGAGCGGATACAAAATTGCTCATGACTTACGCTGCGAAGAAGCGTTTCACTAGGAACGCATTGAACTGATTCATCTACAAAAGAGGGAGCCTTGTCAAAGGCTGCCTGGTTGCCCACCAGATAAATCGGACACTCCCGATTAAATAGACGCGCCTGCTCAATAGCAACAGGAAGATAGTCGGGCAAAACGGGTCCCAAATGGATAAAAACAATCGAGTACGCTCCTAAAGAGGAACACACGCAAGAAAAGAAGAGCAAAATATAGATCATCTCTGCAACAGCTCCTCATATAAAGTGGGATTTACTTCAAACTTGATCCGGTCCACCTGGGGAACACCCCCCACTCGGCAACCAGAAAGGGGCGCATACACCACAGCATAATCGTGAATCAAAGGAGGAATCAGACTAAAATTCGATTGGGGGTGGATCAACACATCAAAGAGAAACAACGAGAAAAAGTCCTCTAAAATGTTTTGATCATGCGTATTATTGTGCGCGCGAAAATCAAAACAAATCGGAACCTCAGGAGGAATGCGGCTGCGAATCTTTTCTGCCCATTCTCCCGGGTTTACCGCATCGGTGAACAGATAACAATAGAGGGGTTTATTCGGAAATAAAGCGATGATTTGCAAAAGCCCCTCAGCATAAAAATCAAGAGAGGGAAACTTTGTCAGAAAATGGAGCGCAAAATCTCCTTGGTCATAAGTGCCCCCGTTGCGCAAATGGATCGCGATATTAATGGTGTCTTTAGGAGGAGTAACAAGAGATCCGATCTGTTTCGGCGCTAGCACCTCTTTAAGAACGGCGCGAAACCCCGGATCTTTCCAATTGATGTCAAAATAGCTCCAAGCTCCCCCATAAGGCCCAAACGTATTTTCCCTTTCCCATTGACACTCGGGGAAATAAGGACAGACATACAATTTAGAAATATAAGGGGAATTACCAGCCAGCTCCACCCCTCTCAACATATTAATCTGCTGAACATACTGCAGATCTGCAGAAGAAAACAGCAATTCACAATCGTGAAGCGCTAATTGCGAAGAGTAGGGAAATGGTTTATAGAGCAAGGGAACGTCGGACTCATACGAGAACCATTTGGCATGAAGATAGGCGATCAAATTATCGCCAAATCTTCCCCCGCTAAACGTATAAGTGATGTAGTTTTGCTTTTCTTGCCCTTGCAGAGAAGTTCCGAGCCCGATGAAAAGGCATATAAGGATCGCTTTTTGTAGATACCTTCTCATAGGCTCAACTCTAATTGACTTCATAAGAGGACAAATTGTAGAGCTTTTAGTAAAAAATGCAATGCCTTTTTTCCGCTTGACGTAGAAGCGCTTTCCAGGCACCCTCATTGTTTTCAAAAAAAATTTTCAGGAGTGTCCAATGAGAAAATCGATTCCAGTTCTAGCAACCCTAGCGCTCTTTTGCTTCAATACCCCTCTGTTTTCAAATATGGGACCTGCCGGATTCACCGATTTCCCCAACTACTATTTCGTCGAAACGGGAACATTGGGAGGCGAGGGAATTGCCATGGCGAAAAGAACAGGCCTTTTTCAAGAGTTATATTCAATAGATATCCACCTTCCCTTTGTGGAATATGCCCGCGCCCGTTTCCCCGATCCTTCCATGCATTTTCTCCAGGGCAATTCGGCATGCGATTTAGAAGCCCTTATCAAACCTCTCGATAAACCGATCACTTTCTGGCTAGACGCCCATCATGGAGAGCCTACCCAAAATGGAGAAAAAAACACGCCCCTCATGGAAGAGCTCGATCAGATTAAACGCCATCCGATTAAAACCCACACGATTCTCATCGATGATATGCACTGCACAGGGATGATCCTCTTCGATTACCTGACAAGAGAGCAAATCGCGCAAAAAGTCTTAGAAATAAATCCCCGCTACACCATCGAATATGTGCCAGGCGGAAATGAGGGAGAATACCCTAATAATATCATGGTCGCCCGAGTTAAAGGAGGGGACCCTACTCTCTATTTACAAGATCGCCTACTTACTCAAAATGGGAGGTATTCCACATTTCAACAGTGCTTAACCCTTATGTTTCAGCGCAATGTCCAGACAATTGTAGAAACAGGGACGGCCCGCTGCGGCGATACCAACTTTGACGGAGATGGAGGATCGACCATCATCTTTGGCCACTGGGCTCAAGAGCAAAACGCCAAGATGTATTCTGTCGACATCAGCACCTCCCATATAAACATAGCGAAAGCGGTCACTATCCCTTACCACGACCACATGGAATTTGTCTTACAAGACTCCGTTGCATTCCTCAAAGAATTTCCCGGACAAATCGATTTTCTTTATCTCGATAGTTACGATTACGATGAGCAAAACCCCAATCCGCCCCAACAGCATGCGCTCCAAGAGATCATGGCTGCCTACGACAAGCTAACCGATAACTCAATCGTCATGATCGACGACTGCAATATCCCCGGCGGAGGAAAAGGAAAACTCGCCATTGAATGGCTGCTCCAAAAAGGTTGGTATCTCCACATAAATCGTCACCAGGTAATTTTACTAAAGGGAAGCAACACCTGATGCAACGGATTCTCCTATTTTTGACCACCGTTTTCCTCCCTTTCTTAACAACCGTCGCGTACACCCATCCGATGAGCGGATGGGAAATGACCTCTTTTATTTCAAGCAGCAGCTTTCTCGCTCTATGCCAACAAGGCGTAGAGCCTTATCCCCGTTTCTTTTTTGACAATGAATACACCACCACCTTCAATCCAAGCCTCTATACCCATATCCGCGCTGGAGATGTCGTCTGGGTTCCATGCCGATTTGTCTCCCCCTTCTACAACAAAGTTCTCCCCTGTTTAGAAGTTCCGATCGTATTAATGGTCACCCTAGGCGATGAATCGTTCCCCTCCGAAACAGGGCTCACACCCGCACAAATCGACACCTTGCTGGCCCATGATAAAATCCTCCAGATATTTGCCCAAAATTGCGACCTCAGCACGCCCCACCCTAAAGTCACACCGATCCCCATTGGCTTGGACTACCACACAATCGCCTACAAAGGTTTTTCGGGGGGATGGGGCGAAGTAGGATCTCCCTTAGAACA
>PLXF01000104.1 GCA_003151315.1 Parachlamydiales bacterium | reverse complement strand
GGTCCTGATACAACCATTCCGAGGTTAGCGCCCAAACCGAACATAGCATAGAAACGCTTAGATTCGGAAACGCGGGTGATGTCGTTGGCAAAGCCCCAGAACAGGAGGGACAAGGCTACGCTACCCCAGAGTTCTGACATAATGTAGAACAGGGCGTAGGTCCAGTTTCTGAAAATAGCGATCAAACCGGCAAAACCTTGAGGAAGGAATGCTTGGAGTCGGTCTGCCATAACAGTTGGGTGGAGAGCTTCCCGGTAAGGGTACAACACCAGGGCGAACGCAATGAAGAATACGATGAAGATACTGATCATCGCATAGAACAATCTTTGTTTACTCAGGACGTTGCTCAGCTTGGAGTAGACAATCATGAACAAAATAGCGAATGGAAGAACGCCCCACATTTTTAGGAAGGGAATCGCTTCAGCGCCCGATCCGGGTGCTGTTACGATCAGTGCGTCTTTTGTGTCGCGTAGAACGGTGTAGTTGAAGTTAATGAAGAAAAAGAGGAGGAACATTGGGAGAAGTTTTTTGAGCTCAAATTGATGGACAGGCCAAAAAAACGAGCGCCATTTCCCAAATTCCTTTACTTGCGTCTGAGACATACTGTTTTAGTCCTCAAAAAAAAGTTGATCATGTTTAACTAAATACCTCTATCGATTGGAAATCGATGTGAACTTATGTTCAATAGTAGAAGATGATAAAGGGTTCTGAATAAAACTCAAGAAAAAAACCCTCAAGATTATAGAGATCTTGAAGGTCTAAAAAAAGGAGGAAAAGAATTATTGGTGTGCCATTTCGCTGTTAGCGAGAGTCTGTTGAGCTTGGATAGACTCGACGTAGCAGTTCCAGAGTTCTTGCTCAATGCGGTTTTGGCGGATAGCCAGGATTAGATCTCTTTTGCATGAGCTAAGAGATTTTTTCGGGCTAAGAATAGTAATGATTTCTTTGTCGCCAGCGAGACGGGCGATGCTGAGCATGCGCTCTAGCTGATTGCGAGTGAAGTTCATGTGATCGCGGCGCTTGCGAGATCCACGAGCCGCTCTTTGCTTAGGAGCTACGCTTGAGGGTCTGTCGGCGTTGACAACGAATTTTTCGATAATCGCAGCTAGTTCTTGAGGTTGTTTCACCTTCATTTTTTTCAGTGTGAAGTGGTGCATGTATCCGCCGCTTTTCATAGGGAGATATTTGCATAGTTCGTTCTCTTTTTTAGCGCCAATTTTTTTAATTGCGCGGTTGATTACGTCATCAACAGAATATTTAGATTTGCTTTCGACTAGTTCTTCTTTATGCGCTACGCTCATGGATACCATCCTAAAATGTTTATTTTACCGCAGTCAACTTGACCGATATTCGAATCGTTCAATAAATCTGACATCATGATTTAACGGATTTCAAATTTAATTGCAATCCTTGAACCCATTTCCGGTAAATTTTTTTTGATTTTGCTGGAATTAGGTTCTTTTGTGAGTCAATCTCTAAATTATGAGATCTTCTCTCAACAACGCTGTTCGTTTTAACTGGCGGCTTGTTGTTTTTAATGGCGATTATATAAATCGAGAGGATTTCTAGCAAGTGATAATGATTTTACTCTTTTTTTCTTAAGAACAAATCTATATATTCAATGGAAAATAAACTGCCGGGAGTCAATGAAACCAGCGACTATAAAAATTTTTGGAATTGTATTGCTAGCTTCCTTCCTTTTAGGTTCCCTGTTTGGCTGCTCAGGGCGCAGCGAAAGGGGGGAGCGTTTTCGGCAGTGGATGACCCCAAATGGCAAAGTAAAGATTTTATCCTCTATCGCCCAAATTGGAGATCTCGTCGAAGAGATCGGATCCGATCGAGTCGATAACTGGGTGTTGATTTCGGGCGATCTGGACCCCCATAGCTATGAATTAGTGAAAGGGGACGATGAAAAAATTTCTAGGGCCGATGCCCTTTTTTACAATGGTCTGGGCCTCGAGCATGGGGCGAGCCTCTCCCAGGGGTTTTACCGCCATCCCCATAGTTTAGCCATAGGGGAGGCGATTAAAGAAAGAGCTCCTGGTCAGATTATCCGCACCAAGCAGTCGGAAGACCCCCATATATGGATGGATATCTCTTTATGGATGGAGGGGGTCGATCCAATTGTGGAGATGCTTACGGTGGTCGATCCAGAAAACGCCCTTTTTTATCGAGAAAGGGGAGCTCTTTTAAAAGAAAAAATGGGAGCGGCTCATCGGGAAATCGAAAGCGACTTGCAAAACATTTCTTCAGAAAAGAGATATTTAGTCACCTCCCACGATGCCTTCCACTATTTTACCCGCAGCTATCTGGGCGATCGATCAAAACCTGATGATTGGAGGGAACGATTTGCCGCTCCCGAAGGATTAGCCCCCGATGGGCAACTCAATCCGGTTGATATTGCCTTCCTGATCGATTATTTAAAAAAACACCAGGTATCCATCCTGTTCCCCGAATCGAACGTCAGTCGCGATTCCATTAAAAAAATTGTTTCGGCGGGACGGGAAATGGGGCTTAAGCTCACGATTTCTTCCGATGTTCTATATGGAGACGCCATGGATAAGAAAGGGGAGATGAGATATCTCGATATGATGCGTCACAACGCCGATGTGATGGTTCGTCACTGGGGAGAATCTCCATGAAAGAACCGATTTTTTTAGCGGAAGAGCTTCATGTTAACTATTAAAAGACTCCGGTTCTATGGGACATCTCTTTTGCTATCCCAAAAGGGCATTTGGTCGGGATTATTGGTCCCAACGGGGCGGGTAAGAGCACATTATTGAAGTCGGCGCTGGGGTTAGTCTCTCCTCTTTCGGGTCGAATCGAATTTTTTAGCAGTCCGTTAGAAAAAGTTCGTCAAAGAATCGCTTACGTACCCCAAAGGGAGTCGGTTGATTGGGATTTTCCGATCACGGCTCTCGAGGTGGTTTTAATGGGGCGTTATGGCCGGTTGGGATGGTTGGGTCGACTCAAAAAAGCGGACCGGGAAGCGGCCCTTAGAGCGTTGGACCTTGTAGGATTGGCCCCTTTTGCAGATCGGCAAATTAGCCAGCTTTCAGGCGGACAACAGCAAAAGCTCTTTTTAGCTCGTGCGTTAGTGCAAAATCCAGAAATCTATTTACTCGATGAGCCCTTTGCTGGCGTCGACCTGGCGACCGAGAAAGAGATTGTTGAATTGCTGAAAAAGCAAAAAGAGGAGGGGAAGACGATCTTTGTCGTCCACCACGATTTGCCCACTGTCGAAGAGTATTTTGATTGGGTGATCATGCTTAACACGCGTCTGATCGCCTGTGGCCCTACACAGGAGGTCTACACAAAAGACAATCTGGCTAAAACCTTTGGAAGGCCCCCCTCGCTTTTTGACGAAGCGGCGAGTCTATCGGCTAAGAAAACGGGCGGGTACCTCTAATTATGGGCATACTAAGCTACTTTGTAGACCCCGTTTTAAGGGCCCCCACCTGGGGTTGTATGCTTATGTGTCTTAGCGCTTCTTTAATGGGCGTCGTTGTGTTTCTCCGAAAAAAATCACTCGTCTCTGAATCGCTCTCTCACGCCTCCTATCCGGGCGTTGTTTTGGGGGTTGCCTTTCTTGCCGCCTTTTTCCCCGATGCAGAAGAGTGGGCTTTTGTCGTTGTTTTGATCGGGGCTTTTATCACTTCCCTCCTAGGTTTGGTTGCCATCGAGTGGTTGGAACGGAGGGGAAAGGTCCGCTCCGATGCCGCCCTTTGTTTCGTCCTGTCGGTCTTTTTCGGCGTAGGGATTGTGGGCGCTTCTGCTTTGCAAGGAGCCCATCCTTCTTGGTTCAAACAGGTGCAAATGTTGATTTTTGGCCAAGCGGCGACGATGACCGACCTCCATATTGGCATTTATGGTTTTCTCGCGCTTGCTGTAGCACTTTTCCTCGTAGCTGTGTATCGCCCGCTACAGGCGCTCCTCTTTGACGCCCGCTATGCGAAAAGCCTGGGAATTCCGGCAGCGAAATTGGAAAAAGCGCTATTTGTCCTCTTGCTTATCTCGATCATTGTGGGGATGAGAAGCGTCGGGGTTGTGCTGATGTCGGGGATGTTGATCGCTCCCGCCGTCGCGGCACGCCAATATTCGAACCGCCTGCACATTGTGTTTATCCTGGCCGGCCTTTTCGGCATGGGAAGCGCCCTGGTGGGGCATATCCTTTCTGTCGAAGGGTCCCTCTATTT
>PLXF01000181.1 GCA_003151315.1 Parachlamydiales bacterium | reverse complement strand
CGCCTTTAGGCGGGAGTTGTTTACTTCAGCGGTTTTGGTTGTAAATAGATCGGAGAGTTGATTGAATTTTAAGAGTTGTTCTCCCAATTCAGTTTTTTCTTTTTGTAATGTTTCTATTGACTCGCTCAGTTCTGCTAAAGAAGCCTTTTGGCCATTATTTTCTATGATTAGCTCTTCTCGGATGGCCTGCAGATGGTTGATCTCTCCGTTCAGCTCCTCATTGGTGCTGGCCATAGCCCTGATATCGCCGAGGAGTTTTTTTGTCGCCTCTTTGATTTTGGCCGCGACCGCAGAAATATCGCCGTATTTAGCCACCAATATGTGCGCTCCAATGAAAATGACCCCTAATGCGCTAAATCCTAAAGGGATCAATACCTGATAATTAGAGGAGCCCGTCGCGAAGGCTCCAAAGGCGGCGATTACTTCTCCGCATACCAGAGGGGCGTGGCGGATGACTTTGCTCGAATTACAAGAGTTTTCTGATTGTCTCGGCATGTCGAGAACGATCTCGGGAAAGGCCATAAAGTTCACCTGCTATTGTAAATTAAATATTAATATATGCGCAGGATTATGTGTAGACATTTTTTTAATTCGACGAATCTTCTCTTTGAGATAGAGGAGGTTAAATTTTTTTCTAGCTATGAATGTAAAAATTTAATAACGTATCAAATCTAAAAAATCTAGGAATGGCATGTTGAACTGGACCTTTCGCCTACTTGCTCTAACTCTAGTCGGGAGCGCTGTTTTTGCTGAATCGGAGAAGGAGGGGTTGCCCCTTTACTATTGGCAACAATCGAAATTCGTCAATTTTGGTGATTATCTTTCGTTAAAGCTTGTTGAGAGGATTGTTGACCGGCCGGTACGGGTGGCTAAACGGTGGCCGAAACGGGAAAAAATGCTTTTAGGTATTGGTTCTATCCTTTCTTTTGCGGCAGAAGGGGATGTTATTTGGGGGACGGGGGTCAATGGAAAACTGCTAAAAAGGGAGTATTACACGTTTAAAAATCTAGATGTGCGCTCGGTTAGAGGCCCTTTGACCCGGAAGTTTTTGAGGGAAAATTTCCAGATTGAATGTCCCGAAATTTATGGAGATCCCGCCCTTTTGTTTCCCTATTTTTTTCCCGAATTCCAACGATCGGAGGACCCCTCGATGGACTATTTGATCATCGTCCATTATTCGGAAACGGGATTATTTCCTCGAGAGCCCCACATTGTCTATTCTACTGATCCTTGGGAGGAAGTGGTTCAAAAAATTCTCGATAGCCGTTTTGTGATCTCCACCTCTTTACACGGAGTCATTATAGCGGAAAGCTACGGAATTCCTGCCCGATATTTGCGAGTTACCAATCATGAGCCCCTTTTTAAGTATGAAGATTATTACTTAGGAACTCAGCGCCCTTCTTTCCGTTATGCGCGTAGCATAGAAGAGGCGTTAACGATGGGCGGGGAACCCCCCGTTCAATGCGATCTTGAAAAGCTCTACAACGCTTTTCCTTTTGAATTTTGGAATCAACACCCGAAATAGTGGAGTATTACATTGCTTTCATCCTTGATTTTTAGAGGGTTTGTTCTTTTAACGGCCCTCTCCCTTTTCGCACAAAATGAAGAAGATTATAGTTATTATGAATCGCCTACAGAATTGATCCTGGATAGAGAAATCGACGATTTGCCCTCTTTTGGAACAGCGTTGGTGGATTTTGATCAGTTTGAGCAGGGGATTGTTTTAGAAATAAAAAAAATCGAAATTCCTGGGTATCCTTTCGCTTATAACCCGTCTATTGCGAGTTGGAGGGGTTCTCTTCTGATGATTTTCCGTTTTTTCGATCCTTTAGTCAAAACGGCTCACCGGATTGGGATTATTTCCTTAGATAAGGATTTTTGTCCCATAGGAGATCCCCAGATTATTCGGATGGATTTTATCGATACGGGCTGTATTCGCAAGCGGCAAGATCCTAGGCTTATTGTTCTCAGCGATCACCTCTATCTCGCTTACAATAATGTTCTGGAAACAGATCCTAAACAAGAACTTCGGCGGATGTGCATCGCTGAAGTGCAACACGATGGTCGGGAGTTTTATGTCGACTCTTCGGAGGTGCTTTTGTACTATGAGGGGCTAGTTGGCGCCCGCTCTGAGAAAAATTGGGTCCCTTTCGATTACAAAGGAAATCTCCTTTTCGCCTATAGTCTACTTCCTCATAAAATCCTTTATCCTCTTTTTGGAAAGAATAGCTGTGAAACGGTCTCCTCAACATCGAGCACTATTCGTTGGGATTGGGGTGTTTTAAGAGGGGGGACTCCGGCTATTTTAGTCGATGGGGAATATCTGGGATTTTTCCATTCAACGAGAGAGATGCCAAGTCTTCATTCGGATGGGAAAATAGTGCCCCATTATTTCATGGGAGCTTATACATTTAGCCCTGAACCTCCGTTTACGATAACCCGAATCAGTCCAGAACCTATCTTTAATAAAAATTTCTATCAGGGGAAAAACTACCGAACATGGAAGCCTTTACATGTGGTATTCCCTGGTGGGCTTATAGCTTCAGAAGGGGCTCTTTGGGTTGCCTATGGAAGGCAAGATCACGAAATTTGGGTAGCTAAAATCGACCAGAAGAAATTATTGGAAACTCTGACCCCAGTTTGTCATGATTAAGCGACTACTTATAGCTCTTTTTTTTATCCCGTTTATATCTGTATGGAGTTGGGACGATTTGGAAGAGAGACTCTCTTCTTTTGTCTTGGAAACAAAAAAACTGGAAATACCGGGATTTCCCGAGTCGTGGAACCCTTCGATTATCCGTTGGGAAAATCGTTACTTGCTGAGTTTTCGGGTGATTCCCAATCCGAAAACGCCGTTCAATTCCCTGTTGGGAGTTATTTGGCTCGATCAGGAATTCCAACCCGTCGGAGAGCCGCAAATTCTCAATACGAGAGAAGAGGGGGATCCTATCCCTTCTCGAGCCGAAGATGGGCGCCTTGTTATCATTGGCGATCAGCTCTATTTCATCTATAGCGATAATAGCGAATCCAAGATTAGTAAAGGGGGCTTTCGCGTGTATGTGGCGCAGATCGGCTCTGAAGAGGGGCAATTTTTTCTAAAAAACATCGAGATTTTGCGCGAATTTGAAGGAGAAAGCCGCGCCATTCGGGAAAAAAACTGGACCCCGTTCGATTACCAGGGAAATCTCCTGTTAGCTTATAGCCAATCGCCCCATCTTATTTTCTATCCTATACCTGGATTGGGTGTGTGCCAGACTTTATTTTCCACCGAAACGCCTCATCATTGGGATTGGGGTGGGCTACGAGGAGGAACTCCAGGTATGGAAGTGGAGGGAGTGTACCTCGCCTTTTTCCATTCTTGTAAAAAGATGGCGACGCTCCATTCTGAGGGCAAAGAGATGCTCCACTATTTTATGGGTGCCTACACCTACAGTTTAGATCCCCCTTTCCCGATCACGCGGATAAGTCCCGAGCCCATTATCGGCAAAAATTTCTACCACGGACCCGTTTATAAACCCTATTGGGGTTCTCTTCGGGTTGTGTTTCCTTGTGGATATGTCTATGATGATTTCTCCCTTTGGGTCGCTTATGGCAGACAAGATCGGGAAGTTTGGATAGCCAAACTCGATAAAAAAGGATTGCTCGATAGTTTAATCGAAATCGAGCGTTAATTATGAGAGGTGCAAAGTCGAGTTTGAAGTAGTCGAAGGCTGTTTGGCGAAATACCTTGTCTAAGAAAAAGGTGTCGGCTGTTGCGTATTGACGTTCAATTTCATACCGGAAAAAGGGAGGAAAGGGAGCGCCGTAACAAATTAGCCGCCTTGCATTGGTCAGAATTTGTTGCGTAGCCAGGTGGTATTTCTTCGGGTTTTTTATCACCTGGAATTGGTAAGGAAAAAACCGCTTGAGAAAATGTTACGAACCTAACCGCGCGTAGTATATAGAGGTTCCGCTTGAAAGGTACCCAAGATTTTTGTTTTAACAGTTCAGATTTTTAACTATTTTGGCAGGG
>PLXF01000161.1 GCA_003151315.1 Parachlamydiales bacterium | reverse complement strand
CAAAAGTTGATTTTTGACTGCGCCAGCATCCCACAATTTCGATCTGCAAAAACAGCCCCCTATTTCTAATAGGGAACTATTTTTGCACCGGCTCCGCCTGATCAAAATTCTGGGCGCTGGCTTTGTCAAAAACCAACTTTTGAATCACGTTGGATATAGCGGTCCCCTTTCGATCGGCTATATCTTTTTTGCGCGTTTCGCACATTAGAGTTCTCTGCGCTTCCCGCGGTTTATACCACAATCGGTCAATGACTTGGAATTTAAAGAAGTAATTAAGGAGTTAAACCTTTAGCCGCTTCAGGGTTTTGTTTTTTTAAGAAATCCTTTTGGAGTTCTGAAAGTCTATGGGCAATAGATCTTACCTGTCCCTCAGTAATCCAGCGAAGTCTTTTTTGTCCTGCAGGATATACAGCATCAAAAGTGTTGTGTACGTCTAAATAAGATAATTCCGACAAATCGAGTTTATTAAATTGCTCTTCAGAGATTACATTTGTTGCTTTCAAAGCGCACATTGTTGGCAATATAGCTTGAACTTGCGGAACTGAGAGCGTGGCGAACTGAGCATAATTTTTCGTAGACAGCGGAACCGAATAAAATTTTTCTAACACAATAGAAAGATCCAGTTCTTTAAATAATAAAGGAGGAATGTCTGCAAATTGTTTCTTGTCTAATTTCAAAAGTTGCTCGGGGGAAATAAATTTCATATGATCTGGTGTTAATTGTGGTAGGACAGAATAGATTTGGTCGGATGTCAATAATTGGAAACGGCGTTTATTGCGTTCAACATCGCCTTCTGTGGTGGGAAATAGGTTTAGAAGTTCTTCCTGGGTCAATTCCGACAAATCGAGTTTATTAAATTGCTCTTCAGAGATTACATTTGTTGCTTTCAAATCGCACATTGTTGGAAATATAGCTAGAACTTGCGGAACTGAGAACATGGCGATATGATCTGGTGTTAATTCTGGTAGGACAGAATAGATTTGTTTGGGTGTCAATAATTGGAAACGGCGTTTATTTCGTTCAACATAACCTTCTGTGGTGGGAAGTAGGTTTAGAAGTTCTTCCTGGGTCAATTTCGATAAATTGTTAAGGAGAGGTAATTGACTTTTAATTTTAAATCCCAATTTTAAACGGCATATCTTAGGCAACATCTGCTCGATTTGAGGACAGGTGAACCAGGGTAAAAAATCTGACTCAGCTTGTAAGCCATTTAAAAGGTTTCTCACATCTTCATCTTTCAGATTGGAAAAATCAAGGTGAACGAATAGATCGTTACACCGAAAAGAGTGAATATTCCAAATTTCGTTATTAACTAATAATTTAGGCAGAACAGACTGAGCTTGATCTAAAGTCAATGTTTCTAATAATTTTAGCCGCTTTGCGAAAAGTATGTTTATTCGTGTCTCTTCTAAGCAGTTAAGATTATCCAAAGCTTTAAATTGCTCTACAGTAATGAACTTCAGGAGAGAGTTCGGAAGTATTTCTAAGATGGACTTAACTTGCTCAGGAGACAGGAGTCCAAAGCGGTATCTGTCTTCCACCAAATTCTGCCCATTAAAGAGGTGGTTTAAACTAAAATCGGAAAGATCTAAAGTAGGAAGCACATCATCAGGTATTAAGTGCGGCTCCTCTATTTCTTGCGCAGTAGGTTTGAGCAAACCGTTAAGAGCCCCCCCCTGCTTTCCCGTTTCTTTGGGTGAGATTTCCTTAGTCACTCTTCCTGTTAAGCAGGGGCTTGAAGAGATCCCGTATGCGATCCCGAATAAGAGGGGGACGATGCCTGTGAAGAGGGAAATAACCTTTAACACAGAGATAAAGTTTCTTCCACATCCCAGGTGCTTAGAATCGGATAGTTCCCGAAAGCCGTTAAAATAACTTTTGCATATATCTTGTGTTTTCATAAATCCCCTCTAATTAATAGAAGGATATTAACATAAACTAAGATAATAAGCAATTCCTAAACTAAGTTGGCCGGGGCTTGCTTTCGTGGATATAGGCTGCGGTTACTTGGACAAACTCAGCCTTTCTTTGGAGTTCTTTGATATCCCCAGCTCCCCCATAGGTCATCCCGCTTCGGATTCCGCCAAATAAATTATTTAATAATTCTTCAGCCCCTCCTGAGACGGGACCCCAAAAGTCGATCCCTTCCGCGACCGTTTTGGGCATTAAGCCTCCGTAAAATTCATTTTGGAAGTCGGCCGAGGCTTGGCCTCTAAATTTGGCCTCAAGTCCCCTCTCTCCTTCCCGCTTGAGAGCAGCCGATTCTTTGGTTAAAGCCATAAGCTTGCCAATCATAACGGTGCTGGCACCGGCGGCCAAAGCCAAAACGACATCGCGGCTCGTCCGGATCCCGCCGTCGGCAATTAAAGGAACGCGGAGTTTTTGAGCGATCCGCGCGCAGTCTTGGACGGCGGTGAATTGAGGCACACCAAAGCCGGTGACCATTCGGGTGGTGCACGCAGCTCCAGGCCCTACGCCCACTTTGACAGCGTCGGCGCCCGCGTTCACTAGGTCGTGATAGGCCATGGCGGTGCAAACATTGCCAGCGATTACCTGATGGTTCGGATGGGTCCGTTTAAGTTCCTGAATATGGTCAAACATCCGATCAGAGTGACCGTGCGCGACATCGATACAAACGCCAATTGCGCCCAAATCGAGTAATTTTCTCGTTTCATCAAGTTTTCCAATCCCACAGGAGATAAAGGTTTTTTCCTGATATTTTTTCACCCATTTGATCTGCTCTTCCATAGGCGTAAAACGGTGAAAAATAGGAAATGAACCTTGCTCAATCAATAAGTCGGCGAGCTCCTCTCCAATAACCGTATCCATATTCGCTGCAATGAGCGGGATGCTAATTTTCATATTTCGAGTCAGCCAGCTTTCCAGGGAAGGCACGGTGCGGGAAGGGATATTGTTAAACTGGGGAACTAAAGCTACATCGTCATATGTCATCGCATGGCGCATAAAAGACCTTTGATCAAAATTTGGACCCTCTACTTGTAAACGAGAAGGGAAATGAGTGCAAGAACTTCACGCTTTAGGGAGATTCAAACTATACCTCGTATGGCGGAGTTCTCCCGTTTTGACCAAAGCCCCTTTCTCCACCAACTCGACTAAATCTCTTGTAGCAGTGGATCTAGAAGTCTTGGTGATAGCGATGTAGTTTTCCGCGCTAAGTCCTCCCTTAAAGCCATCGGGACCTTCTTCAAACATTCGGAGTAGAGCCTTTGTTTGGCGCGGATTGATTTGCCCTGAAAGAGCGTTGAGCATTTTTGATTTAGCGATTAAAAAATAGAGCAGTTGCATCGAGTTTTCATGCGCTTCTAAGATCACTTGGGCAAAAAACTCTACCCAATGTTGCACTTCTAGCGTTCGATTGCATTGTCCTAGCGCTGCGTAGTACCCCTTTTTCCGTTTTTCCAATAACTGGGAAATCGCAATTAAAATCGGCCTGCCCACTCCTTGAGATAAGATTTTCTCTACGAGTACGCGGCCAACCCTGCCATTTCCATCTTCAAAGGGGTGGATGCTCTCAAAATAGACGTGGGCAATCGCTGCCCGACCGAGAAGCGACTCCCTGGCGTTTTTAGAATTAAACCAATCGATAAAGGCCGTCATTTCCTGAAAAATTCGAGCCGAAGGGGGCGCTTCAAAAAAAATGGTGGGAGAATCATAGCGATTAGAAACGATTTGCATCGGCTCTGAATGGGTGCGATAGCCCCCCTTTTCGTCTATATGAGAGGCGCCATCGAACAATAAGGAATGCCATTGCCACAACATTTCATGGGTCAAAGGCTCATTAAAAGATTCATAAACCTGACAAAGAAGCTCCCCCATGCGGGATTCCTTATCCCCTCTTCGCTTTTGAGGAGGATTCAATCCAAAATGGTGCCGGATCGACTGCTGCAGGCTTTCTCTATCGAGGATCTCCCCCTCTATCCGGGAGCTTTCCAGCCCTTCTAAGCTGAGAATTTCGATAACAAATCGCTTATATTCTCGCCGATCGATCGTTTTGATACAGCCAAAAGCGCTACCCACGCTCAACAGAAATTGCCTATCTAGTTTGGCGATAGGCGTAGGATCGTAAATAAATTGAGGCCAGTCGACCAGTTCCCAATTCCAAGGCATGAGCTATAGACCCTCCTTCTATAACTCATATTTATATAGAACTATGAGTTATAGAGCAAGGCTCTATAACTCACGAAAGACTTAACTAATTAAGAATGAGAGACTTGCTCAATGAGCTTTAACGATGTACAATCCTCTGAGAATACAGGCAACGCCATAGGTGAATAGAAAAAGAGTCCACACGTTCCTTTTAGAAAAAGGCCTCTTTTTCCATCGGCTTAACGAATACTCTACCAAAGGGACTCCGATCAAATAGCTAAAAATCGGGTGGTTTAAGAAAATTTTTACATGATTCAGTATAAATTCTTCCATTTTACCTTAGGGTTGTTCATGTTGCGTTAACTGATCACCTATCGCCTGGGAGAGGCCTATAATTCCAGGCCTAATAATCTCTTTGTATAATTCCTTAATCACAGTTCCGCCATCTCTATTACCAAGTTTCTCAACTTTATCGAGCAGGTATTCTTCGAGTTCAACAGAAATTGCCTATCTAGTTGGGCGATAGGTGTAGGATCGTAAATAAATTGAGGCCAGTCGACCAGTTCCCAATTCCAAAGCATGAGCTACAGACCCTCTTTCTATAACTCATATTTATATAGAATCGTGAGTTATAGAGCAATGCTCTATAACTCACGAAAGTCTTAACTAACTAAGAATAAAAGCCTTACTTAATGAGATCTAATAATGTACAATCCTCTGAGAATACAGGNNGAGTCCACACGTTCCTTTTAGAAAAGGGCCTCTTTTTCCATCGGCTTAACGAATACTCTACCAAAGGGACTCCGATCAAATAGCTAAAAAACGGGTGGTTTAGCCAAATTTCTATACGATTCAGGATAAATTCTTCCATTTTACCTTAGGGTTGTTCATGTTGTGTTAACTGATCACCTATCGCCTGGGAGAGGCCTATAATTCCAGGCCTAATAATCTCTCTGTATAATTCCTTAATCACAGTTCCGCCATCTCCATTACCATATTTTTCAACTTTATCGAGCAGGTATTCTTCGAGTGCAGAGGTTTCTCCACCAAAACTGTAATTATCAGGTTTATGATCATTATCCCGATTACTATCCGGAGCACCGGCCGTCCCATCCGAACCTAAATCGCGAGCCATAGACTTATTTGAAAAGAAGGGAATTTCACAATCAGTTTTATTACTGAACTGATGTCTACATCGACTTGTTCCTCTTTTTCGAGGTTTCAGGTGGCAATTATGAATGGATGAAATTGTGGAGTGAAGAGAATGTTTATCTTCTTCTTTTTTACATACAGAATAAACTTTTCCATTTGATGAAAAGTTTCCGACTTGCTCGTCACATTCTTCATCATCCCAAAATCCTACTGCTCCCGCGTCTCCTTCGGAAGCCACACCTTCTACTGACATTGTCATTCAATCCCTCCTTGTTAGTGAAAGAAACATTTTAAATTGATATACATTTTTTTGTAAACAACAAGCGCTAAGAGAGAAACGCTTCGAATCAGACGGACTGATATTTGGACGGAATTATACCTCTTAGGTCAAAGCAAAGAGTTTAAATGCAAGTTGAACAGTTAATGAAAACCGCCTACATTATCTATGTATGATCTCCGTTTGCATCCTCACCAAAAATTCTGCGGCGACGCTGGGTAAAACTCTCGATTCGGTCGCCTCTTTTCCTGAAGTTTTGATTTATGACAACGGCTCTACCGACGAAACTCTTTCGATCGCTGCGCAATATACGAATGTTGTGATTCACGAAGGACCTTTTATTGGGTTTGGCCCTCTTCGCAATAGAGCTGCGGAATTGGCTCGCTATGACTGGATTTTAGCTCTCGATAGCGATGAGGTAATCTCGCCTAAGTTGTTGCATGAAATCCAGGAAGCGAATCTTGAAGCGAGATGTGTCTATAACCTCCCTCGCCATAATTTCTATAATGGCAAGCGGATTTGGGGGTGCGGCTGGGGCGGCGATCGGGTTGTTAGATTGTATAATCGAAAGAGCACTTTATATAGGCTCGATGCGGTTCATGAGTCGGTTGTCACAAACGGGTTGCAGATTGTTTGCTTGAAGTATCCGCTTATCCATACCCCTTTTCGCTCCACGAGCGAGTTTTTGGCAAAAATGCAACACTACTCGAGTCTATATGCCCAGCAGAATCAAGGGCGAAAAGTCTCGTTTTCCCGAGCAGTTATGAGTGGTTTGTATTCTTTTTTCCGGAGCTATTTTTTGCAAAAGGGCTTTTTGTTGGGACGCGAAGGGTTTATCATCTCCCTGTATAATGCTAATACTACCTTTTATAAATACCTTAAGCTTTCTGAAAGGTAAGCAAGACCGCCATATTAGGCATTGCTTAATCTCTTTTTTTTCAGTAATAAGAAAAAAAGGGGTGTGCATGGGGAAAGATGTAGTGATCGTTACGGGCGCTTGCGGCCGGATCGGGGCGAATGTGGTGCGGAAATTGGGCGATAAATACCGGATCGTCGGGTTTGAACTCCTCAAATCGCTCTACGCCTCGGCCAATGAAGAGCTTGTCCCTGTCGATATCTCCTCTGATGAAAGTGTCTCCCAGGCATTTACCCACATCCGCAGTTTTTATGGAAATCGGATCGCCTCTGTGATCCACCTGGCAGCCTATTATAGTTTTGACGAGAAGCACTCCCCTAAATATGACTCGGTAACCGTTAAGGGGACGGAACGGCTCTTGAAGGCTTTGCAAGAATTCGAGCTTGAACAGTTTATCTTTTCTAGCACCATGCTTGTTCATGCGCCGGGACATGTGGGGTGCCCAATCAATGAAAATTCCCCCGTGGACCCAAAATGGGACTACCCCCGATCCAAAGTCCTGACCGAAAAGGTGATCCATGAAATGAGAGGCAAAGCCTCCACCGTTATTTTACGAATCGCTGGCGTTTACGATGATCAGTGCCATTCGATTCCGATCAGCCATCAGATCCAAAGGATTTACGAAAAAAGCTTGGAGAGCCACCTTTTTTCGGGCTGTATTCATCACGGCGCCTCGTTTTTACACATGAACGATCTGATCGAAGCGATCGCTTTAGCTGTTGATAAACGCAGACAACTGCCTCCTGAGATCGTGCTGCTCTTAGGGGAGCCTAAAACGTTGAGTTATGATGAGCTGCAAAGGTCCATCTCTTGCCTATTATTTGGCAACGAGTTCACCACCTGGACGGTCCCTAAACCGCTGGCGAAGTGGGGCGCGTGGATTCAAGGGCATATCCCTTTCATGCCCCGCCCTTTTATTAAGCCCTGGATGATCGATCTAGCCGATGACCATTATGAACTCGATATTCATCGAGCTAAAGAGGTGTTAGGATGGGCGCCCAAGCACAACTTGGCCGATACCTTGCCGATTATGATCGCCGATCTGCAAAAAGATCCTATCGCTTGGTATAAAAAAAACCAGCTTCCGCTACCTCGCGGGTTGTTGAAAAAAAAGGCTCCGTGATACATTCCCTCGGGCATGTCATTTATATCTGTGAAGTCCTTATGTAAATCGTACCGGATACCTAAGCCCTCGACCAAAGGTTTTTGGGGAGAAATCGTCGCGTTGTTAAAACGACAGCACACGACCCACATTGCTTTGAATGAATTGTCCTTTGCTATTGGCGAAGGGGAGCTTGTCGGATATATTGGGCCCAATGGCGCAGGGAAGAGCACTACAGTCAAAATCCTCTCGGGGATCTTAGTTCCTGGTAGCGGCGAAGTGAAGGTCTTAGGAAAAACCCCTTGGCAGCACCGGATTGAAACGGTTCGTCAAATCGGGGTTGTTTTTGGCCAAAGGACGCAGCTTTGGTGGGATTTACAGGTTATCGAATCGTTTAAACTTCTCCAAGCTATCTACAAGATTTCCGATGCCGATTATAAAAAAACGTTGGACACGCTGATCGAGGCGCTTCAGCTTGCGAAGCTCCTACATGTGCCAGTCCGTCTATTAAGTTTGGGCCAGCGAATGCGATGCGATCTGGCCGCCTCCTTACTCCACTCTCCTAAAATTCTTTTTCTCGATGAGCCGACAATAGGTCTCGACGCGGTGAGTAAATTGGCCGTCAGGGATTTTATCCGACGGTTGAATCAAGAAGAGAAAGTGACCGTTTTACTGACTACGCATGACATGGACGATATTGAAGCCCTTTGTCCCCGCGTGATTGTGCTTAACGAGGGCAAAGTCTATTTTGATGGGCCTTTAGAAAATCTGCGGAAAAAAGTTTTACCTGAACGGCACCTCATCGTCGACCTTTTACCCGATTGCTCTTCCATTGAAGATATTCATGCGACGCAGATTAAGCAAGAAGGGTCTCGCTTTTGGCTGAGTTTTAATCCCACCGTCACAACGGCGCATGAGGTGATCAACCGGATTGCTTCCCGTTATGCGATTACCGATCTTTTTGTGCAAAATCCATCGATCGAAGAGCTAATCGCCAAACTCTATAAAGAAGCCAACTTATGAAGGGATATTTGGCTCTCTTAACCATCCGGATGAAGACCCTTTTTCAATACAGAAGCGCGGCTTTGTCAGGAATATGCGCCCAGCTTTTTTGGTGCGTCGTTCAAGTGATGATTTTTCAAGCCTTTTACGACAACTCTTCTTTGGCTCTAGAGGCTATGTCGCTCAAAAAAACGATCACATTTATCTGGTTGGGTCAGGGGCTTCTCCAGCTTCTTCCTTGGACCATTGACAAGGAGATCGAACTACACGTAAAAAATGGCAATGTTGTGTATGAACTGGTCCGCCCACTTCACCTCTATGGACTCTGGTTTTGTCGTTCCTTCGCTCTTAGATTAATTCCTGCGCTGATGAGATCTCCTCCTCTTTTTATTATTGGCGGACTATTTTTTGATCTATCCGGTCCCGCTTCTTGGGAAGGGGGGGTGGCCTTTTCTCTCTCAGTAGTCTGCTCCCTTTTTTTATCCACCGCCATAACCACTTTGATGGCGATCTCCCTATTTTGGACCCTCTCTGGCGAAGGAATTCAAAGACTGCTTCCCCACTTAGCGGTCTTTCTTTCTGGATTGACTATTCCTCTCCCCTTATTCCCCTCTTGGATTCAACCCTTTATGTTGATACAGCCGTTTCGAGGGATATTTGATATTCCTTGCCGCCTTTATACCGGGATTATCTCCCCATCTGAGACTTTATATTACCTAAGTTTTCAGATCACTTGGACGGTGATTTTGATTGCGTTGGGACAGGTCTTGATGAGTCGAGCGCAACTCCGATTTGTGATCCAAGGGGGCTAATGTGAAGCTTTTTTGGAAATTAGTCCGCGTCTCTTTACGTTCCCAAATGCAATATCCCGCCTCTTTTTTGATGTTAACGGTTGGCCATTTTATAGGGACAGCAATCAACGATGTCTTTGCGATGTGGATCTTATTCGACCGTTTTCGGCTGATCAAAGGATGGACCTTTTTCGAGGTGGCTTTGATCTATGGAATCGTCCATATGGGATTTGCCTTAGCCGAGTCGTTAGCGCGCGGATTTGATAGTTTTAGCCAAATGCTTAAACAGGGCGATTTTGATCGCCTTCTTTTGCGCCCCATAAGTCCTCTATTACAAATGGCCGCTCGGGAAGTACAGCTCATGCGGGCCGGCCGCTTTCTCCAAGGTTTTTTTGTCCTTCTTTGGAGCGGATCAAATCTCTCAATGACCCCTTTTTCTCTTCACGCTTTCGTTATCTTCTTATCGATTGTAGGAACAGCTGCTCTCTTTTATGGCCTTTTTGTGGGTCAAGCTGCCATCTCGTTTTGGACATTAGAATCCTTAGAGATTATGAATATCACTACCTACGGCGGAGTCCAAACGGGGCAATATCCGATGAGCATCTACACAAAACCCTTCCGACTCATCTTCACCTTTTTAATTCCCCTCTCTTGCGTCGGCTACTATCCGATCGCCACTTTGCTTAGACGTGAGACGTTTCCTCTCTGGCTCGGGACCATCGCTCCCCTCTCCGGATTTCTTTTTCTCTATGGCGCCTGTATTTTATGGCGAATCGGAGTTAGACGGTACCATTCCACCGGAAATTGACTTTTTCTTAAAGAAAATAGTAGGATGTTATTAAATTTTTAATAAATGGGAGAGGGCATGGCATCGATATCTACTAGCACCCAAACAATGGCCGAGTGGGCCTCTTCTCGGATCGCCTGGCAAAAAAGGGTGGAGGAAGGGGATCTGTTTATGGAAAAAATTCCCGAACCTATTCTAGATCAGCGGCGCTTTCACTGGGCTCGAGATAGCGTATTAGAAACGTTTACTATTCGACAAAAATTAGAAGGAAGAACGCTCTTAGTCTTTATGCCAAAAAGTCACAGCTCTACTTGCACCCACCGGCATCTTCCTGCATTGGTAAGCCAGGCGGAACAGATTTGGAAACGTTATCTTACCAAAATCGTTGTTTCCACTATAGACTCCTCTGATACCCTGCACGCCTGGACCAAAGAGATCGATCCCCACGAAGTGGTTCACTATATCCCAGACGTAGGGGGTGAATTTGCCCTAAGCGCGGGGGTTGCAGTCTGGTCTGAACGGTTAGGGCTCACCACCCATCGAGTGGCTCTAGTCATCGACAGAACAGTCCTTAAAGCTG
>PLXF01000155.1 GCA_003151315.1 Parachlamydiales bacterium | reverse complement strand
CTAAGCGGAAACCGCAAAGCCGGTCGTCAGGGGTCTCGTCGGGATCAATCAAGAAGGTGGTGCCCCCTCTCCATTGGCGAGTATCGGCGACTCGGAGGTTTGGGGTTGGTCTGCAGCAACTACGGAAGTAGGAAAGGGTTTTGCTAAGAAGAGCCATGCTTATTTTGTACGAGTGGGAATAGAGGGTAAAGAGCGCGGAAATTTTTTTTGGATCTATTTCGGGGGCTGCTGGAGTGGAGGTGTCGGAAGAGCTGTTTGAGTCCTCTTTATAGGGGCGGCGGCTTGTCGGCCAAAGAGATGGGATAACGACCTGAGATGTATAATCGGGCCCGCTTGGAAGTCTTGGTGTCTGAATCATAACCCTCCTCCTCTGTTTGGATGGTTAAGAACACGTTAATGTAAGATTTCTTTTTTTTAAAGAAGTGGTGTGCGAATTATTTCAAGCAGTTAATTTCTAGGGAAATAGAGAGTTTCTTGAATAGTGGCGAGTTTATAACGGAGCATCAATACCCGGTCAAATCCTACGGAGACTCCGCAACTATCGGGGAAATTTCCCGATTCTAAAGAAGCTAAAAATTTTTCATCGATGGCGTAGGGCTCTTTTCCCTCTTCGATTCTAGCTAGGTTTTTCTCTGCGAAGCGGCGGCGAAGTTCTTGGGGGTCGGATAGTTCATGATATCCGTTTGCAAGTTCCAGCCCTTGGATATAAATTTCAAAACGCTCGGCCACAATCTCCCCTTTTTTTTCTACGACGCAGGCTAAAGCGGCTTCATAGGGGGGGAAATCGGTGATAATGGTCATTTCGTTTTGCCCAAGTTTAGGTTCAACAACATGAGTAAGAAGCAAATGGAGAAGGGTGTCGCGGCTCCAGTTTTGTGCGTTTTCGGGTAAATCGATCGCATGTCTTTTAGCGGCGCTTAAAAGAGCTAAAGGGGAGTCGTCTGAGTAGTTGACCCCTGCATAGAGGGTGAAGGCGTCTCGATAGGGAAGAATCCTTGTGGGTAGGGGGCCTGTGAAGTGGGTAATAAATTGGCCCGTTTCTTCGATCATGTCGGCGAAAGAAATACCGATTCGGTACCATTCGGCCATGGTGAATTCGGGGCTATGGCGATAACCCAATTCCCCTTTACGGTACACATGACCGAGAAAGTAGATGTCGGGGCTTCCCGCCGCAAGGAGTCGCTTCATCGCATATTCAGGGGAGGTATGCAGATAGGCCGTTTGATTAGGCCCGCTAGATACACTCATGACGTCGATGTTGGAATCGAGAGGAGGGAAGGGGACGAGAGCGCCGCAGTCCACCTCTAAAAGGCCTCGCTCAGCAAAAAAGGTTCGTGCGGCAGCGAGGCTTTGGGAGCGCCCTAGAATATGATTAGTTAACTCGAGAGACATATTCGCTAGTGCGGGTGTCGACCTTAATCTTTTCCCCTTGTTCAACGAAAATAGGAACTTGTACTTTCGCCCCTGTTTCGGTGAGCGCCGGTTTCATTACGCGGCCCGATGCTGTATCGCCTCGGACGCCAGGCGCCGTGTCNNACGATGGTCATTTCGAGGAAGGTGGGGGGCTGCACCTCGATAGGGGCGCCTTTGTAGAAGACAATCCGGTAGGGGACCTCTTCCATGAGCCACTGGCTATTATTCCCTAGAAGATCATCGGAAATGGTGATCTGGTCAAACGTTTTTTCGTCCATGAAAACCGCGCCATCGGACTCTTTGTAGAGGAAACGCATTTGGGCCTCTTCCACGTCGGCTAAATCGAGCTTTTCTCCCGATTTATAGGTCTTTTCCACTACGCGTCCGGAGGCCAGGTTTTTCAATTTAATCCGGTTGAAGGCTTGACCTTTGCCCGGCTTAACAAATTCATTGCCGACAATCTCGTAGGGCTCTCTATCGACTTCGACTTTCATTCCGACTTTGATTTCGTTTGTGCTAACTGATCCCATGTGAATTCCTCATAAAAGTGTCCATTCTGGGGGAAAAGGGGATTAATTTGCAATTTTTAGAGTTGAGAAATGTATATCGTTCGTGATTCAAGAATCGGTTTTTGGGAGCCATCTGCATCCCACAATTTCCATCCGTTTAGGTTCTCTATTGAGCGACAGGAACAACGATGGAAACGAGGGGCGTTGTTGCATAATTCATTGCACATATAAGTTGCTGACCGTGAAAAAATTACAACCACAGAGAGCGCAAAGCACACAGAGAAAAGCATAAAAATGCGCGTTTTCGCGCCTCTGTGAGCTCTGCCGTTCTCTGTGGTAAATACTGATAATGAGCCTGTTATACAAAAAACGAATTATGCGACAACGCCATTCTTGAGTCATTTATACCGCTCGTAATTCAAGAATCGCGAACGGTATAAACGGCTGGAAATTACAACAAATTATCAAAAACGTTTGAATATCAATCGCATTAAACTTTTTATAATCAGATTTTTACAGTCAGGAAGCTGGACAATTTAACTAGAGATTGGCTATGATCCAGTTCTTATGGAAAGAAATCCTCACGAGGCGGAGATTGCCCGCCAAACTCTAGAGCGCTATTCAGGATGCGATGTGTCTGAGTTTCGTTCAAATTTAATTTTGACGAATTTCCCTCGTTACGTGGACTATTTTGCCAAGAGCCGCAACGTCAAGGTCCAAGAGGGTTCGATGTTCAAGGTGGCCCATTGCGAAGAGGAGGATGTCAGTATCCTCGACTTCAAGATCGGCTCTCCCGCTGCAGCCCTTGTTGTCGATGTCTGCTCCTTCTTGCCGATTCGAGCGAGCATTTTGCTCGGCATGTGTGGAGGATTGCGCCGCCGTTACAAAGTGGGCGATTACCTAGTCCCTGTCGCTTCTATTCGTGGAGAGGGGACCTCCGATTTCTATTTCCCCATCGAAGTGCCTGCCCTATCCAATTTTTTAATGCAGAGAGCGGTGACTGAAGTGCTAGACCGAGAGAAATCGGTTTACCATATTGGGATCACCTACACGACGAATATGCGTTTTTGGGAATTCAACGAAGAGTTTAAAAACCGTTTGAAAGTGACGAAGGCGCAAGGGATTGAAATGGAATGTGCGACTCTCTTTGTAGCGAGTTACAAGAGGAAGTTCACCCTAGGCGCTCTCCTCTTAATCTCCGATTTGCCGCTAGATCAGGAGGGGATTAAAACGAAAAAAAGTTCCCAATGGGTATTCGACACCTACACGGAAGAGCATGTGGAAAAAGGGATTCGGATCCTTAAAGAGGCCCGCGATATGCAATCGAAGAAGATCAAAGGGGCCTACCACCGCAATCTCAATGGCGAAGGTTTGCCACCCACTTCTTAAATATTTTTATGGATTTCGCAAAGCAGAGGGTCTCTAACTGGCGATAATAGCGGAGAATTGAGATTTCTTTGTAATTCTAGCATGTAAGGGTCTGTGGGAAAGAGAACTAGACCCTCTTCGATCGTCTGGCGAGCTAGAGGGACGTTGTCCACAGCTAAATGGATCCGAGCTATCGTGTAGAGGAGCATCGGGTCTGACTGAATCCCGTGTACCTTCGATTTTTTAAGTAATTGCAGAATAATATTTCCCTCTTTTAAAGCATCCTCATATTGGCCGACTTGGCAATAGAAATCGAAAAGTAGCCGTCGGGCTGCGATATTCATCGGGTCTTGTTGAAGCATTGTTTGTAAATGGGCATGGGCTCCGTTGTGATTTCTTAAATTAAGAAGACATTGCACGTGAATAAAAGAAAGCTCTGGATCACTCTGCACGTGACTTATATTTTTTTCTAGGAGCGTTTGTAATGGGACCCATTGGGAATACCTAAAGTGATGAAAGGTGATGTAGCGCAATGCCATTACTTCGAGAGGGGGATGAGGGTTTCGAACAGAAGATGAGTTCCTTTCGCCACTTTCTAAAAGCTGTTCTAATAATTCGTTACGCTTCTGCAAGGCCTGATTTTGGATTAGAAGTAAGTGAACCNNACAAAACATCCCACCTGTAGCTTCCACGCGTATGGAAAAAGGGGATTGGAGTTCTGTTTGTACTTGTAAGAGTTGAGGATTTCCGGGGAACAGGTCCAGACCGCTTTGTACGGTTTTTTCTGCATCTTCCCATTGCAATTTTCCCATATAGCCTCGGGCTAACATAGATAGGGCATAAGGATCAGAGGGAGTGCGGGTCAGCCGTGCATTTTGGACGATTTCTATGACTTTCTCGGCCTCTTCAATCGCTAAATCAAATTGATGCTCTTTCATATACAGATCTAGTCGTATTTTTCTTGCGGCGATGCACGATTCATTTTTGTTCAAAATAATTTGTAAAAGAGAGCGAAGAGGAGAGGCAACCTGGTCGTAATTAGGAGCGTGGATTAAACAGCGGGCATAGGAAAGCATCAATTCTATGTCTGTCTTTAGAGGAAGGGGATGTTCTTCTAATAATTGTTTAGCCTCATTCCATTGCCCATCGTCAATCAGATCTTGAGCACAGCTGCGCAATACAGAAATTTGCGCAGAGGGGATTATCTGAACTTCCCTGTTTATCGTCTCTAAAAGGCGGTTGCGATGTTCGACGAGTTTTAGATTAGTTTCTAACTGGACAATTCTTGTTGCATAACTTTCATTCCAATGGGACTCTGAAGAGCCGCTGCTTGTCAGAGAGGGGGATGTAGGGGTCATGATACCTGCAAAATGGAAGGGTCTATACTGTGCCCAGTTAAAAGCTAGACAACCAACCCATGATAGCGCC
>PLXF01000127.1 GCA_003151315.1 Parachlamydiales bacterium | reverse complement strand
GACCTTTATACCTTTGGGGACGATGAGAATTGGCTCTATTTTATTACGAGGACTTAACGCAAAGCCGCGAAGACGCAAAGAAAGAGAAATTGTTGCGTCTTTGCGTTATACCGCCGGGGACCTTTATACCTTTGGGGACGATGGGAATTGGCTCTATGCGATAAAAGATAGAACCGTTCTAAACGAAGGGGCTTCTGCATCGTAGTATTGAAGCTCTTGGCGCAAATGGCTGTAAACGGTAGGACACACTTTAGGCCCCACGACCTTAAGGATCCTCATTACATCATCGTAATAGGATTCGGAGTGAAATTCCAGGTGAATTTGAAGCTCTTTGCTCTCGGTAATAGCGATGAATTGAGACCACTCTTTGATTATTTTTTTGTGGAATGTTTTGAGATTAAAGCAGGGGAGTCTTTTAGGATCAAAATGGGAAAGGTCAGGTAGTACCCGAATGATTTCTAGGCAGTCGGCGCTATTGACAATCCGTTGAATATCGGTTTGAAATTGCCCATCATGAGGGTCTTTTTCGGCTATGGCGTGATAATACTCATTCGCTATGCTTTCTTTTATTCCTAGAGCCAGGAGAGAGTTTCGTAAGGAAGCTGCACTTTTCTTTTCCCAACGATCGAGCCCTCCCTCTTCTCTTTCCCCGTCATGATCGCCGGCTGTCATGGCAAGTAATACGGGGTGTGTTTTTTCTTCACTTCCGGCTGCTAGATACAGATATCGAAGCATTTGGGATAAAATTGCTACTCGGCAAGCGTGCATAGGGCCATGAATCCCTCTAGCTGTGATTTGCCCCTCTTGAAAGAGGCGGATATATTCGGCATACGTCATTGCGTCCCCGTAATCGGGATGATCTACATACACCATCCTATTGTTTTCTCGATAGGTTGGTCGCTCGGGAAAGGGGGTGAAGTACTTTGGCAGAATCTCATTTTTTAAGTAATAGGAGATCCGTTTTTGCTCCTTATGGATACGCGGCAAGGAATCGATAGCTTGTTTAAACGCAACCTCTTCGCTTCCTCGGATCATATGCTCCATCTCGAGATATTTAGCTAAGTCCATGTCAAATACTTGAACTCCCGAAGAATCGAGGGCTTGTTTGGTTTGTGCAAGATCTTCTGTGGAAACAAATGCCGCTTGAATATGTTTCCCAAATTCCAGAGCTCCTTCAATCAGGTACTCATCGATACCCGGTTTCATATTATCGGGGCGCACAGGTTCTGAATAGGGCTGTCCTCTCCGATTTGTTGAAGCAAAGAGGATAGGAATCGGTTTGTCTAAGAGGCGTAGATCTTCTGTTGAGAGTTGGTATTTAAGGGGGTGTGTTACATACTTTTTTAGTAACTGCAGTTGCTTGAATAGGTATGTGGAGGGATTGGCCCCGAGTTTTGCCTGAATGTTCTGTAAAAGAGGGGTAAAATAGGCTTGAGGGTCTTCTATAGTAGAGCGAAGTCGTAGGATATCCATATGGCATATGGCTAATTTGTCCGTGGCTTCATTTTCTAAATGCCGCTCTATTTCTTCCCAAGCAACGCGCCGCGCTGAGGCTTCCCGATTGAAAAATTTTTCGTTAGTTCCGAGTCCATAGATTTGTTGCGCAAAAATAAGGGCAATGAGTAAGCGGGTGGAGGCGTCAAAATAGAAAAAATCGGGCTCTGCTGGATCGGACCACGCTTTTGATAGTGCGCTGCACGAAAGGTGATTGTGATTGAATCCCCCGCCAACTTCTTGATCGTTTCCTTGAATTTCTCCGCTAAAGGGAGGAATCATTTCCTTGTTTAGGAGCCCCTTTGGAAGGAGAGCTTTTGTTTTTACCAGGGTGGGGCTTAATTTTGTTCCATGAACTAGGGTGATATAATGGCCTCTCCATAAAGGCGTTTTTGCTGCAATAGAGGCTTGGTTTATGATTTTTTTTCGGATTGCGGCCCAAATTACGGAACGCTCTTCTGTTCGGATTTCTCGGAGAATGGTTTTAGAGGCTCCTTTATGATAATTATAATCTAGCCCTGACCAAAGGCTATACGTTTTAAAGAGGCGATCTGAAGGGAAGGGGCGGCGGGGTAGGGCTGTGTAGGTGCGAAATTCTTGACTAATCGAGCGTAACTCTCTCAACAAAAAGTGGCTGGTAACTATCTGATCATAAAGCCCCACATATTCTTGAAAGAGCATCGAGAGAGATTCGTTTTTATGGGAAAATTCCTTTGCCTCTTTTTTCCTCTGTTTTAGCTTTTCTATTTGGGCGTAATCGATGAGGAGCTCTTTGTTTTGCCCTGTCCTCAAATTTTTTTTCATCGTATCTAACCCTGCGAGCAGATTTCGGGTGTGGGACTCTAAGGTATTTTCTGGGATATCGGTTTTCATCCGGAGAGCTATTGCGGCGGGCTCTATGCCGCCATGACGGATGAGAACTTCCCCATATTCGGGCGTGGTTATCAGTTGATCTAGCATATGCTCTTCCATTCGGGGGGTTATCTTAGCTCCGTGTTTAATCAGAGGGACAACGAAAGAACGGAAAATGGGGGCCATCTTGCCCTGGTGGAAGAGGCAATATTCTGCGATTAGTAAGGGAAGTCCCGTTATGGGGTCGTACAGGAGAGAATTGGGATTAGCCCCATGTTGCAAGAGTTTCAGGAATAACGACGGCATTTTTTTTCCTGCATCCTTTTTTGCAGAGGAGGTGAACAGGCAGCTTTTCAGGGGAAATATAACTCGGGGAGGAGTCTGATCGGCTATAATTTCGACTCCATTGGGATCCCATCCTCTCTCTAACATATATTCCCCGATTTCCCAGCAGCCCAATTCGATGGCGATATTGAAATATTTCGAAATATTTTCAAGGATGATTTTTTCTGGTTGTTGGGTTCTATCAAAAATTAATCGGAAATTTTCAGCGCGATTTTCTGCGATACATAATCTAATCGCATTGTCTAATGTTTCATAATCTGAAAAGTTAACTATTTTAATTGTTATGTCGAATAGCATGGGTGCGTTTATTTTTCGATCTGTGCCGAGTCTGAACTCATTAAAAAGTGTGCGTATTTTATAGAGATATATACTTTGTAAAGCTCTGTAGATATTTTCTTTTTTTTGGTTATCGCAGCTTTTCTCCAGATAACGTTCCAGTTTTTGAAGCGTCTCTTGCGCAGTGGAAGGGGAAATTGATATACAAAGCTTTTGAAGAGAATCAAAAGTTGGTTCTTTGTAGAACGAAAATTCTATTTTAAATATAAAAAAATGGGGGGAAAAAAGCCCACTTTCATTGGTTATAAATTTCTTTATCTCTTCCGTTTGTGTTTTTGCTCTATCTATAAAGGCTTCTGCGATTTTTTCATTGTTGTATTTTGTAACCCACTCTTCATGTGCCCTAGGCGTTTGAAAAATAAAGTGAAGTAACCGTGTTTCTGTGTCTTGGATGATAAATGTGGCTTTATCGATCCAGAAAAACATTTTTTTAAGGTCTGTCGGGATCAAATGAGCCATCCAACGAGGTGGAGATAGAGGGGCGGAGAAAGGAATTCCAGAGGAAAGGGAGGGGAGCGAAAGGGACATTTGATTCCTGTGTTTGTGTTTTTGTAAAGTTTTAATAAACTTAACAATATCTTTACGTTAGATATTTTTCAACCAATTTTTATTTACAAAATAAGAGGCGTATTCATATGAGGAGAAGTAAGAGGGTATCTCTGAATTAAAAGCGCTCAATCCTATTTTGGGCGGTTTTAGTTCGGAGATAGTCTCGCAACGGCTCTCAAAACGGAAGGAGTAGGCCTTATGAAAAATCATCATTTATTGCATGTTCTTGTGAAACTTCTATTGATTGTAGGGGGTTTAAACTGGGGTCTTGTTGGCCTTTTCGAGTTTAACCTAATCGATGCAATCTTCGGAGATATGCATGTTATAGCTCGTATTATCTACGTATTAGTCGGTTTTGCTGCTGCCTACAAAGCAGTTATGTGGATAAAACAAAAAGGAAAGTAATTCCTTTTGAGCCTACCCGACCATAACTTTTTACTCGGGTAGGTTCTTCTATGCAGCCGACTGCGTTGCCGTCTGATCCCCTTTTCGGATATAGCCCTGCTTAAGTTCGGCGCTATAGACCATCCAAGAGCCTAGCATCACAATAGCCGTTGAGAAGAAAATGATCGGAGAGGGCTGTTCATTTAAGAATAGCCAGCCGTTGAATGAGGTGAAAATGGGACTTAAAAGGCCCATGAAGGAGACGAAAGTCGCCGTGAATCTCTTGAGTAAGACCCCATATAGATTGTAGCAAAGAATATTTGAAATAAATGTCATGATGAGGATCCCTTTCGCGAAGGGGAGAACTCCCTCAGCGTGAACCGGGAGTGGGTCCCAAGCCTCTACTAAATAGGAGTGCGTAAGAGCCAGCAGCCCTCCAATCAACATACTGATCCCATTCACCGTCAAATAGGAGACCGAGTCTTTAACGAGGAGGCGTAGTAGGATCCAGCCGTATGAGGTGCATAAAGCGGCGCCCACCATCGCAAGCTCAGGCCAAGAGATGAACCCTATGCCGCCAACCAGCTCTTCGGCCCCTTTTTGCATGGCTAAAACGGGGATGAAACCTAAAAAGCCGATCCCCATTCCGATCCATTTGCGCCCATTCATTTTCTCCTTAAAGTGGAGGTAGGAAAAAAGGGCGGAAAAGAAGGGGCACAGGCTATAAATAAAGCTTACCTTGGCTGTTGTGAGGTGCTGCAGGCTCCAAAACTCGAACGCATTCGTACAGTAGATGCCGAACACGGCAAAGAGGCAAAGGGATAAAAATTGTTTTAGCGTGATCTTGAAGGCAGCGCGGTTTCTGAAGAGGAGATACCCTAATAGGATCACACCGGCAAGGAGCATCCGGGAAGCGGTTAAAAATAGAGGAGGGGAGTGCTCAAGAGCCATTTTTCCGAGAGAATAGACGCTGGGCCAAACTCCATACATCACAAGAATTAATAAATAATACATAAAGTGAGGTCCGTTATCTTTAAATTATAAATGATAACAAGGCTCGAAGATCGAGTCAAGACAAAGTTCTGTGTAAGTAAATATTTTAATATTTGATGTAGCTATGGATTTTATCCGGCCATTTGTTTATAATTTTGCCACTATGAACGAAATCCTTTTTTTCACCCACATTTTGCTGACTATTGGATCGGTCCTTATTGCTTTTCGGCTAGGTCTTGCGGCTTTAACAGCTTTGGTGGCTCTGCAAGGGGTACTGGCCAATCTCTTCGTCGTGAAGCAAATGACCCTTTTTGGATTGACGGCTACATGTAGCGATGTGTTTGCGATCGGGGGGATTTTAAGTTTGAATCTACTGCAAGAGACCTATGGGGCTAAAGAGGCCCAAAAAGCGATCGGGGTTTCTGTCCTAGCGATGATCTTTTTTGCGGCCATGGCGCAAATCCACCTCCTCTACCTTCCCTCTCCCTTCGATACGGCTCATGGCGCTT
>PLXF01000129.1 GCA_003151315.1 Parachlamydiales bacterium | reverse complement strand
GGCGGACCTAAGCGCCGGGGCGTTACTTCGCCCGAAGGGGAGCCGATGTTCCACCATTTTAGCTGGGTAAGGACGAAAGAAGAAATGTTAAAAAAGGTGGGCTCCTGGGGCCATCGGAAAGATCGGGATTGGATCGCCCAAGTAGAAGAGGAGTTTTCCGCTCCTTTTCGAGGAACCGATTTTGTCCATGGGTACCAATATAAATCGGTAGAGCCCAAGTTCGACATTCGGTTAGATCCCACCCCTTTCACCCCGATTTTGCCGCAGCCCGCTTCATTGAAAAAATTAACGTACGCTCAGACCTCTCGCCTGCTAAAAGGGGGGAATCGTTCCTTTTGGGGCTATATTTCCCGATTATTTTCTTAAGGATTTGGCAAAATTCTTGATTTTTAGGGGACTATAGAGGATGATAACTGTGTTTAAACCTCGTTTTCTTTGCACCGGTAGCTCAGTTGGATAGAGTACCTGGCTACGAACCAGGGGGTCAGAGGTTCAAATCCTCTCCGGTGCATGGTTTTTATGATACTGCAAGTATTTCCTCTAGGTCCTCTCGAAACAAACGCTATTCTCATCGGATGCAGCCAAACCAAGCAGGCGGCTGTCATCGATCCCGCTCAAGGCGCCTCTAAGTACATTCTGAAAGAGAGCGACCGGCAAGGTCTTTTGATTGATAAAATTTTACTTACTCACTCCCACTGGGATCACATTGTTGATGTCCAAGAACTGAAAGCTAAGACTGGAGCAAAGGTTTACGTCCATCCGTTAGACGCGGGAAATGTGGAAATTCCAGGCAGCGATAAGCTCCCCCTCTTTTTCCCGATTCAAGGAGTTAAGCCCGACCATTTTTTCCACGACGGAGAACTTTTCCAGGTGGGAAATCTGGAGATTCAGGTGATCCACACCCCAGGCCATAGCCCCGGCTGCGTCTGTTTTTATCTCCCTAAGGAAAAAACGCTTATTTCGGGAGACACCTTATTTCGAGGCTCGATCGGCAATCTCACCTTACCGACCGCCTGTGCGGCCCAAATGTGGCCCTCTCTAAGGAAATTAGCCGCTCTGCCAGCAGATACGCGAGTGATCCCAGGACACGGAGGGGAGACGACGATTGGTCAAGAAAAATGGTTAAGCAAAGCTTCAGATATTTTTAAGGAGTAAATTATGTCATTGGTTGGAAAAAAAGCCCCTGAATTTAAAGCGAAGGCGGTAATTAAAGATAAGTTTTACGACGATTTTTCCCTTTCCGATTTTCACGGAAAATATGTGATTTTTTTCTTCTATCCTCTCGATTTTACCTTTGTCTGTCCTACCGAATTACATGCGTTTGAAGACAAGCTGAAAGAATTTGAAACGAGAAATGCCCAAGTTATCGGTTGCTCCGTAGATAGTTGCTTTTCCCATGCGGCTTGGCTTGCCACTCCAAAATCTAAAGGGGGCATTCAGGGAGTCTCTTATCCTATCGTCTCCGATATCACTAAATCGATCGCCCGCAATTTTGAAGTATTAAACGAAGCGGCCGGAATTGCTTACCGGGGGCTCTTTTTGCTCGACCAAGAGGGGATTGTCCGCCACCAGCTCATCAACGATTGGCCGATTGGCCGCTCGGTCGACGAGGTCCTCCGCACTCTAGACGCGCTTATCTTCCATGAAGAAAACGGAGAAGTTTGCCCCGCCAACTGGAAACCCGGAGCGAAGGCTATGAAGCCAACAGAACAGGGGTTAGCCGATTATTTTCGCTAATGTAAAGTGGCTTTACATCGTTAGGTAGTCGAAAAGGGCTTTTTGGTCGACGATCAAAAAGCTTTTGTGTTTATGACTTATTTTTTCTGATGCTTTTAAAATTTTATTATCTCCCACTCCGGGTAGGCAAATCGCGTCGATTTTGGCGATCTCTTTCGAATTTTGCAGAATATGAAAGCCCTTTAAGTAATCGTTTGCGCTGAAGCCCTCTTCCGTTACGCGGAAATAGAGGAGATCTCTTTCGAATAGGAGAGCTTGGATGGCAAAAAATAGCCCCTCGCTCTCAGGCGGTGGATGCCCGAATGAGTCGATTAGCTGGCTCAAATCTTTAACCGGATAGGGCCTTTGGAACTGCCCTTTCTCCGCCTCCCCAAATAGCACTACAGTATGTCTCATACTCGACTAGATAGACCTGGCCGATTTTTAATTCAAGGGGGCGTTGTTGCATAATTCATTGCACATANNAAAAACGAATTATGCAACAACGCTATTCAAGGGGGCTATTTTTCTTGCAGAAGGTCTGAAAATTTTTTGGCAAGGCGGTATTTACGCGCCTTATTTGAAAAATCGGCAATTGTTAAAAATCCAACCCTTACCCAATCTTGGCATAGTTTAGCGCTAGTTCTTGGTTTTACACCTAAGCAATCTCCTATTTGCTTTGCAGTAATAGTTTCGAATGCTTGAAAAAGATCTAAAACTTTACGTTGCTTTGGATCTAATTTGCGGAGCAAAAGATCGGACTGATCTTTTGCTCCCTTTTTTTTAGCGGTTTTCATCTGCTTCATTACACTTTCAAAAGCAATCGCCATGCCCTCCAGGAAATATTCGATCCATGGGGTAATGTCGGATTCGGCTCTTCCCCTATAATAATTGTGCGAGGGACCGACGCTAATAGCGTCGTAATAAGCCCCTAAATTCCTTGCATAGTATTCTTCGAGGGAATACAGCCCTTTAAGATCGTATCCGCCCAGATGCAAAACAAGAGTGGTCAATAATCGGGCTGTTCTCCCGTTTCCGTCGTAATAGGGGTGAATCGTGGCAAATTGGTAATGGATAATCGCGGCTTTGATCGGAGGGGGAAGCTCTTTATTTGTAGAGACCCAATGCACCATTTCTTTCATCAGCATCGAGACGTCTTTGGCTTCGGGGGGCATATAAACGAGGTTTTTAGTTCTACTATCACGAATAGCATTTTGACCATCACGGTAGGGAGTAGCTTTAATTTTCGTTCGCCCTCCCGACATAACAAGGGCATGTAATTTTTGAATTAGACTCTCTGTGATAGGTGTTTTTTTAATGCTCCATTCTTCGATTTGTTTCAGGGCTGCGTAGTAACCTTTAACTTCATCTTCTTCTCGCTCGCGGCCGGTGTAATATTCTTTGTTACTAAGAACCTGTTGAATTTGTTCGGGCTCAAGTCGATTTCCTTCAATCATTGTGGAATAGTGGGTCGTATAGAGGCGTGCTGTTTCTCTCAAAGAGGCTAGCACGGAGGGGGTGATTGGGAGGTGAAGAACTTTTTCTTTCGACGTCTCTATGCGCGTCAAATAGGAGGCAATCCGAATCGTAATAGTAAAGTGGGGATTGAATTTTATCGACATTTTATCTGCCGTTTATCTGCCGTTTATTATGCAGATAAACGGCAGATAAGTCTATAGGAAGAACTGCCTTTTTTCATAACTGCTTCTGTTTAAGCTAGTTGCAAAATCTTTGGGAGTGGAACTGGGCTTTTTTTCCGAGTTCGTCTTCGATTTCGAGGAGGCGGTTGTATTTGGCTACTCGATCGGAACGGGAAAGGGAGCCGGTTTTGATTTGCCCTGTACTGAAAGCTACCGAGAGATCGGCGATGATCGGATCTTCGGTCTCTCCGGAACGATGAGAAAAGACCATTTTGTAGCCATGTTCTTGGGCGAGTTTTATGGCTGCGGCCGTTTCGGTCAGAGTGCCGATTTGGTTGACCTTCAGGAGAATTGAGTTGGCGGCTTTTGTGTTGATCCCCCTCTGAAGAAAACGGGTGTTGGTGACGAATAGATCGTCGCCCACAATTTGTAGATCTAGGGCTCGGGTGAGTTTAGTCCACCCTTCCCAGTCGTTTTGATCGAGACCGTCTTCGATCGAATCGATCGGGTAGTGGGCCGCTAACTGGGCAAGATAGGCAATCTGCTCGTCGGTTGTCCTCTTTTTCCACGCATGACCGGCTAATTTCTTTTTCTTTTCGATGTAGTGGCCGTTTTCATAAAATTCGGAGGCGGCAGCATCCAGAGCGATGGAGATCTGTTCTTTGGGCTTGTAACCCGCTTTCTCAATCGCGAGCAGGATCAGATCGAGGGCCTCTTCATTAGAGGAGATTTGGGGGGCAAATCCCCCTTCGTCGCCGACCGAGGTGGAGAGATGCTTTTCTTTAAGCAGTTTTTTTAACATATGGAATACTTCGGCCCCCCAACGGATCGCTTCTTTGAATGTGGGGGCTCCAACGGGGCGGATCATAAATTCTTGGAAATCGAGGCCGTTATCGGCATGGGCGCCGCCATTGAGGATATTCATCATGGGGCAGGGGAGGAGGTGGGCCTTTTCGCCGCCGAGATAGTGGTAAAGGGGAAGTTGCTTTTCAGAGGCTGCAGCTCGAGCTGTGGCTAAAGAGACTCCGAGAATGGCGTTGGCCCCTAGGCGCGATTTATTTTCAGTGCCATCTAGCGCGATCATCGCCTCGTCAAGCGCTACTTGGTCGAATATCGAGTATCCTTTTAGGAGATTATTTAAAGGCTCATTTACATGATTAATCGCCTGTAAAACTCCTTTACCACCGTATCTCTTAGGGTCGGCGTCGCGTAGCTCTACTGCTTCGTGCTCTCCTGTGGAAGCTCCTGAAGGGACGGCCGCTTTTCCTATGTGTCCTTTATCGGTTTTTACGATGACCTCTAAGGTGGGATTTCCTCGTGAATCGAGAATTTCAATCGCGTGGATGTGGGCAATCTGGCTCATAGTTTATCTCGTGTCCAATTATCGATGTCTCCTCGCGCTTCGGCCAGTAAACTTTTATACGATTCGTAGCGTAAGGGGGAGAGTTTTTTCTCTTCTAGCGCTTGTAAGACAGCGCAGTGGGGTTCTTCTATGTGGGCGCAATCGGGAAATTTGCAGCCGTAAGCCAGTTCAGTAATTTCGGTGAAGTGGGAGGTCACATCCCTTTTTTCCAGGCCCCAAATCCCAAAACTGCGCACGCCTGGCGTGTCGATGCAATAGCCACCTCCTGGCAGAGTGAGGAACTCGGCTGTTGTTGTGGTGTGGGTCCCTTTAAAGGTTTTCTGCGCGAGATCTCCCGTCTTTAGCGTTAATCCAAAAGCGACATTGATCAAAGAGGATTTGCCGACGCCCGATTGCCCAGAAAATACGGAAGATTTCCCTTTCATTAAACAACGAAGAGCTTCGATTCCCACCCCTGATGTGGTGCTGACGGAGAGGATGGGGAGTCCGAGAGGCTCATAGGCGGCGACAAAAGCGTGGAACAGCTCTTTTTCCTGCTCGGAAGCCTTGGAAAGAAGGTCGATTTTATTGACGATCAAAATAGGGTGCATGTTCCCTTTGCGCGCGGCGATGATGTAGCGGTCGACAAGGGCGGGTTTAAGAGGCGGTTCGGTGAGTGACGCTATGATGAGGACTTGATCGATGTTGACGGCGATGAGCTGCTCTTTTCTTCCGCTAATATCTTGCCGAGCTAACGAAGAGAAGCGCTCTTCGACATGGAGAATCGAATGTTCCCAATAGCGGACAAAATCGCCTACAGCAATGAGATTTTTGGCTTGTAGTTTCTCTTTTTTCAAGAGTCCTTTGAGGATGCATAGGCGGCGATTGACCCCATCATCGATCCAGATCCCCTCTCCAGTAATCGCGAGAACACGTCCGCGCGGTAAATTCGGATCGAATTCTTTTTTTACCTCTTTTTGGTCGGTCTTTTTAAATTTGGAGCGGTCTGTTTCCTGCGCATGTCTACGCTCTTTGCGGAACTTTTTTTTGTCCCGATCGTGAAAACTTTGCTCTTCGTCTAAAAAATCGCCGCTCATGGTTTTTGCCGTAAAGTGTATAGGAGAATAGCTCCTGAGGAGGCGACATTGAGCGACTCCACGTGGGGCTGCATGGGAATCGTAATTTTTTCGGAGGGCCAATTTTGGGGGCCGTGAGATTCGCTACTTAAAATGAGAGCGAGGGGGGGGCGTGGAGAAATGGTATGTAAAGGCTTCCCTTCAATATCGGCTGTATAGAGCGTTAGCGCCCCTTTTTTCGTAGCTTCTATAATCTCTTCTCTCGTTTTCCAGGCAAAGGGGAGGCAAAAGGTGGCTCCTCGAGCTGCTCGGAGCGCTTTGTCGTTAAAGGGATCGACGGTACCGGGAGTGAGCCAGATCCCATCCCACCCCAGGGCTAGCGCTGTTCGAAATAGAGTCCCTAAATTTCCTGGATCGCTCAGAGAGTCGAGGATGAGAAAATATTTTTTCCCTTCCCAGCTAGGCTCTTTGGGCATAGCGATCGTTGCAGCGTATCCATCGGGATTTTCGAGCCCTGATNNGCATCTCCTCGGTCACCACATAGCGCTCTTGCGCTTCGATTTCGTCGCCACATCCTTCTAAAGTCATAAGGACAGAAATCGGCTGCTTTTCCGACAGCTCCCGAACGAGCTTTTCCCCAGAGATGACCACTTCCCGATTCTCTTCTCGAGCGGATCTTTCTTTTCTTAATTCAACAAAATACTTTACAAGGGGGTGTTGTAAGCTGGTAATCATTTTTGGTAGCATAAAGATCAGTATGGCCCAACGAGAATTTCTGAAAAAGCTTCTTCCTAATCGATCGTCCAAAAGTCGGCGCAAAGGGATCTATACAGGATCGTTGGCCCGCCGTGTTCTTCTAATCTCCTTTTTTCTTCTCGTTCTCCCCCTTTTGATCCATACCATTATTCTTTATTTTAGCGACTATCAGCTCCATAGTTCTGACTTTTCTAGTTTTTTACGCACCTATTCGGAGAGCCTTTTTTCTTTAATTTTTTTCATTGGTCTTTTAGGGGGAGGCGCTGTGTATCTCCTGACGAAGCGGATGGCTTATCCCTTAGAGGCTTTACAAAGTGTGATGGAGAGGGTTTCTCAGGGAGAGGTTGAGGCTCGGTTTCGGCGCGATCCTCTGGGGTTTGAAATTAATCAGTTAGGCAATCAGTTCAACGAGATGTTGGACAATTTATTGCGTCTAAATAAAGAGGCAGAGAGGGAGAAATTGGCTCGAGAGCGGCTCGACCAAGAGTTGAAAATTGGGCGAGAGATCCAAATGAGCCTTCTTCCCTCTTCGTTGCCTCAATTTCCCGGTATTGAAGTCGCCTCTACATTTATTCCGGCCGTTGAGGTGAGCGGCGATTTTTACGACCTCTTTTCGATCGATGCGCATCGGTGCCTCATTGTCATTGCCGATTCTGCTGGAAAAGGGGTGTCTGCCTGTTTATATGGTTTAGGATTTCGGAGTGCGCTCCGCTCTTTTGCGAGTATGGGAATTCCCGTTGAGGAAATCATTAAGCGAACTCAAGATCTTTTTCTTCTGGATACCGCCGATAGTGGATTTTTTATCACTGCGTGGATTGGCATTTACGATAATCGCACGCGCCAATTGCATTACTCGAGTCAAGGGCATCCACCCGCGTTATTGCTTAGAGGAAATGAACTAGAGGAGTTGGCAACAGGAGGGCTCCCTTTCGGTGTAGAAGAGGGGCGTGGCGCAAATGTAAAAGAGCTTTACATTCATAAAAAAGATCTCCTTTTTTTTTGCACGGATGGAGTGATCGAAGCGCATGATCGGGAAAATCAGTTATTCGGCATGAAGCGTTTAAAAGAGGAAGTGAGTCGCTTGGGAGAAAAGGGGCCTCGCCGTTTAGGAGAATTACTTTTACGAGAAATTCAGACATTTTCCCATGGAAAGGCGCCGCATGATGACATTACTTTTTTTTCTATTTTATTTTCTGATTGAATAAAAAACATTTTAATTGTTATGGAAAAGTTATACCTATCGAGAGGTATAGACCTTAAAACCTTTTAGGAGGAATCCATGGCAGTAAAAAGAAAAACAAAAAAAGCGGCAGCGAAAAGAAAGTCTGTGAAAAGAAAGCCTGCGAAAAGAAAAGTGAAACTGACAACTAAAATCAAAAGAAAAGTAAAAGCAAAAGTTAAAAAATTAGTCAGAAAAGTGACTGGGAAAAAGAAAAAAGTCGTGCGCCGCAAAAAACGCCGACCATCAGCTTGCGTTATGAAAAAAAGCGGATCCTGTTCTGAAATGGAGCAAGAGTAATCGTTATTTTGAGAGCCTCCAAGAGGGGGCTTTCAATCTTAATAAAAACTGATTCCCAATCCTGAATCAGAGAGCATTTTTTTCAAGCGCTCACCTATTACTGGATGAGCACAAAGCATCCATATTACATTTACTTCCAATTGAGTCTTTAGAACTTTTGGTTTATTATCGGTCCAATGGACACGCGCAAACTCCGCCGTGAAGGACGGAATTTGCGCGTGTCCATTGGATCTAGAGTTCGCTGTTCTGTAAAATTAAAATATTTCGCGCGCCTCAAAAGCCAATTCTTGAATCACGAGAGGTATACACAGCAAAGAAAGCTTTGTCTGATTTTTTAAACATACAAATCAATTTAAGTGAAAAACATGTCTTCTACTATATCATTTAACAAAAGATACTCAAATACGGATAATGGGCAAATTGCTCTTGAAATCCTGGACCCAGGAATCATATTGCCTGCGTCCGGTTCTAAAACTCATGTTGCCGCCATCAACGCCTGCAACGAGCTAATTAAAGATCTTAGCCGTGCTACCGATGAGGTCGCAATCCAAGCTTTTGAACAATTAAAGACGGATTTAGCATCTATCCAGCAAATTACCCTGCTGTCGGATGATAACCCGAATTACTCGCTCGATAGATGCGAATCGGATTGCTTCCCCAGCTTGGAAATGGCTAGAGGGGTTTCCGGGCCACTACTCAACGATCCGCGCAAGCCTCATTGGACGGAGACCTGCAATTCGCTTGCCGAGCGCGACCGGCTTGAACAAATTAACCTGGATACCATTTTCAGGCTCTCCTATCTGACCACTATTGATGGCCAAACAAATCCCGAAGGCGATGTGGTGAGATTACCTTTCGCCAAGGGGGATCTCAAGGCGTTTGAGGTCAGCAAGACAAGCNNGGTTCAAGCTCGGTTTTATCCCAGCAATAATTATATCAGGGTTCCAAGGATTTTTCCCGGTAATACTCCCTTCTCTGACCGCAAGAGATGCTGGGGCTATCTGGCAGGGGGCTGTCAGCATATTGACTAATGTTGCAAATTTCGGACTAGGTGTACTATTCACCGGGGTAAACCCTGACGTTTCTCAGGATGATCTCAACTTGAAAGTCGATAGGCTTAACCGTGTCAAGGAGAAGCTCGACGAAGTAGCAAGAACTCTAGTGGCTTTCTGCCTTCACAAAAAAGCGAGTGTGCGATTATTGGGACAGACTGCTGCGGAAGAAATCGAGATAGAAAGCATTGAGAAGGCTGCTACCCATTCGAAAAAATATGCCATTACAAAAGATGACATCGCGCCCTCGTTAGATTTATTGAGGCAATCTGTCAAATACGTCACAAAAGGAATCGTTCCAAAAGATTCCTTATTGAAGATGTTCTTAGAGGGTTTATGGCGCAGAAAAGACGATCTCATTGCAAAAAACGAGTGGGAGTTGGCTTCCTACATAGAACTCTCAATTAGGCTGAAAGCTCCTAACGTTTATAGGGGTTTAGGGGGCGATGGAATAGAAAATCGAGTTAATGACTTTTCTTAGCGTACGTTTTCGTTCCATTG
>PLXF01000115.1 GCA_003151315.1 Parachlamydiales bacterium | reverse complement strand
ACGAGCTCGATCCGTTGAAGGGGATCTTGTTTTCTTCTAATTGCTGCTGCAGGGTTCCATCTTCTCCGATTCCGCCATGCAGAGCGAGGAACACAAAGGCTTTTGCTGTTTTAGCGCGCTTGATAAATTGATTTAGGCTCATCGACTCTGGTTTTTCTATGGAATTAAGGGGGGAAAGTCCCAATTCTTCCCGAATCTGGTTTACCCACAGTTTGAGCTGTTTTATGTGCTGTTCGGCGGTTTGACATTGCTCTTCGATCTCTTCAACGGTGTGGTGCAAAGCGAAGGAGTAGGGGAGTTTCCATATTTGTTGATTTGTTCCCAACAGATAGGGGGTGGGCTCGTAACTCTCTTCATCCAGCAGTTTTAGCCACACATTTGTGCCGCTCATTAAAGACACTTCCCTTTCCGAAGTTTCTCCTCCCATTAATATGTAGACGGGGCGCCTGTTTTTCTTTTCGAGGGAGCGGCGCTTAGGAAGGGGTTTGCTAGCGCGTGAGAGCGCGCTTGTGAGTATATAGCCAACCAGATCGGCGTGGGTCATTCCTATTTTGGCGGCCTGTTGGAATAGAAAGCTGTTTTGTTCCATTCCGCTAATCGGATTTAGGTCGGCAAAACGGATCTGCCCCTCTAGAGAGACCCAACCGTCAATCCGCGCGAAGTCTGAAAGGGAAAAAACGGTGAAAAGGCGCTCAGCCTCCTGCCTGATTTTTTCAATTATAGCTGCGCTAAATCGGGGAGGGCAGTAGTAGCGGGTCTGGTCGGTGGGGAGATATTTTTTCCGGTAATCAAAGATCCCTTTTTTTCCGTAATCGATTTCTAGAGGGAGGAGAGCTACGGGGCCATTCGGACTTTGTAAAACACAGATGGTGAATTCGGCATCTTCGCAGAAGGGTTCTAAAACCGTTTCGGAAAATCCCCTCTCTAGTAAAGCGGTAGCTGCGTCGCTCGCGGCTTGTGGGGAATCGACGAGACAAACGCCAATACTCGATCCCGATTCGGTGGGCTTTACGATCCCCTTCTTTANNGGTTGCGAAGTGGTGAGCCGCTAATATTTTTTGGGCCCGATTTTTATTGAAGCCGTTTTTGCAGGCGCCGCTTGAGCTACCAGCAAAGGGGATCTGATGGGTTTCGAGCCATCTCTGCAGAGTTCCATCTTCTCCATAAGCTCCGTGAATCAGGGGAAATACGAGATCGACCTCTTGTAAATAGGAGATCAGTTCGTTTTCTCCGAGAGGAGCTGCTTCTTGCGCTAGTTTAAAGTCAAAGTCGGCCGGGGTATTGGAATAGAGCTGTGCAGCAGAGAGACGATAAAAATGGCCTGTTGGGTTTCTATAGAGGAGATGCAACTCTATTTCCCAGGAATGGGTGTGATCGAGAAAAGAGCGGGCTGAGTTGAGCGAGATGCCCCGTTCTTCTGAAGGACCTCCACAAATAAGAGCGATTTTTAACATACCCTCCAATGGTAAACGAAAGAACATTTTCTGAAAAAAGCAAATTCGATTAATNNTCGATTAAGATGACCCCTTTTTGGAGGTACCCATGGCGATATTTAAAGCTGATAAGCACAAAAAGCAACAAAGTCCTGTCCTATTGCAGCCGCCCCTTTTAGAGTCGGTGTTTGAACTGCGCTGGGAACTGGAGCAAGACCCCCAATCGGGGAGGCTGCGCGATCCATCGTATCCGATGATGTATGGTCGATTGTATGAGAAATTTAAAAATGAGCTCCCCTTTATCGAAGATCTCCCTTCCACCCAGATCCATCCAGAAGCTAACCCTTTTGTTGTAAGACATCGAATCCGCAAGGAGAAAGAGGGGTGGCCCCTCATCCAAATTGGGCCTGGAATATTGACGATCAATGAGACGAAAAATTATTCGTGGACCCCTTATCGCTCCTTAATTGCGCGAACGGTAGAGGCCGTTGGGGAATTGTTCCCTAAAGGAACTTTTGGTCTGAATTTCATCAAATGTGAACTCCGGTATGTCAATGGGATCCCCTTTGATCCGAAAGAAGAAAATCCTCTCTCTTTTTTGTCGAACAAACTCCATACCAAAATCGATATAGATCCCGAAATTTTCGAATTAAACGATGCCAGCGATTCGCCGATTAGCTTAGGACTCAATGTGCTCTACCCGCTCCAAAAGCCCGTTGGACATCTGGGATTGAGTTTTAACTTAGGACAAGCGGAAGGGAAACCGGCCTACATTTTGCAGACGATGATCCAGTCGCTTGGCGAAACGGTTCCTCAAGATCGAGATTCGTTTGTCTCTTGGCTCAATATCTCCCATGAGACGGCCGAAAACTGTTTCCAAACGCTATGTCGAGGCCCCTTGATGAACCGATTTGCTTCGATCGCGGGGTAGATGATGAAACTACCTCTCAAACGGATTGCAGTTACGGGAAGTGCCGGACAGATCGCCTATAGCCTACTCTTTCGTCTAGCTCAAGGGGATCTGTTTGGCCCCAATCAGCCGATTGCTCTGCATCTTTTGGATATCCCCGATTCGGTGGGTGCTTTGAAAGGGGTGGTCATGGAGCTCGATGATTGTGTATTCCCCCTCTTAAGAGAGGTAAAAATAGGTTCCGATCCCGAAGAGATTTTTGGCGATGTGAATATCGCTTTTCTCGTCGGCGCTAAACCTCGAGGGCCCGGTATGGAGCGCAAGGATCTGTTGGCTGACAATGGAAAAATCTTTGTCGAGCAGGGAAAGGCTTTAAATCGGGTAGCCGCCTCGGATGTGCGTGTGTTAGTTGTGGGTAATCCGTGCAATACCAATTGCCTTATTGCTATGCATAATGCCCCCGATATCCCTAAAAATCGGTTCCATGCAATGACTCGGCTCGATCAAAATCGGGGCGTCTCGCAATTGGCTCGGAAAGGGGGCTCCTTAGTCTCTGAGGTTTCGCAGATGACGATTTGGGGCAACCATTCAGCCACCCAAGTTCCCGATTTTTTTCATGCGCATATTCGGGGAAAAAAAGTGGAAGAGGTGATTCCAGACCGAACCTGGTTAGAGACCGCGTTTATTTCGGCGATCCAAAAAAGGGGCACCGAGGTGATTGCGGCTCGAGGTAAATCGTCGGCCGCTTCTGCTGCGAATGCCGCCATCGATTCGATGCGTTCGCTTTGGACTCCCTCCACATGGTTTTCTGCGGCTGTTTATTCCAATGGCAATCCTTACTCAATTGCTCAAGATTTGGTGTTCTCTTTCCCCTGTAGATCGGAAGGGAAAGGGGATTGGGAAATTATTTCTGGCCTAAATCTCGATCCGTTCTTGAAAGAAAAAATAGCAATCACGCAAAAAGAATTGATAGAGGAGCGAGACTTGGTGAACCACCTCCTCAAAGGATAATGATGAGAGAAGGGGTCCTATTTGAGATCACAAAAAAGCAGCTAGAAACGGGAATGCGGGGTTTTCCCATTGGTTATTGTGTCACCTCTTATGTCGATCCTTACCAAGGACTCACCTATGTAGGTAGACCCATTTCGGAAATTCAAGATAAAGATCCGATGGAGGTGATCTACCTTCTCTATCACGGTCAGATGGGAAGCCAAGAGCAATTGGCCCAATTTGAACAGGAGTTGTCTAGTCGGGCCTCTTGTAAACTAGAGACGATCCGCCATATCGAATCGCTTCCGAAAGCGGGCCATCCGATGGACGCTTTTGCCGCGGCCCTTCTGCTCGCAGAAATGTTAGAATCGACGGGCGATTATGCGGAAGACTGTCTTCAGGTGATCTCCAAATTACCCCAAATTGTCGCCGCGACGATTAACCACCTAGCTGGGTGGGGAAAGACGCCCCCTTCGAAGCCAGAGCTTGGCTACATGGAAAATTTTGTCCATATGCTCCAGATGCCGAAAAAAAAAGGGGGCGAGTTAGTGCAAGTCATGAGCCTCTTCAACATTGTCCACTACGACCATTGCGGAGGGAATTTATCGACGTTTGTAGGAAAAGCGGTAGCCTCAGGTCTCGAGCCGATGTGGGGCTCTCTCGCGGCTGCCATGACGGCGCTTGCAGGGCCTAGACATGGCCGAGCCAATCAAGATTGTTTAGAGTTTGTCCAAAAAGTATTAGACGAGGCGGGCGAAGAGGCAAAGGCGCACGATATTGAGAGGCTGATCCGGCATAAACTGGCGAATAATGAACTCGTTTTCGGATTTGGCCATGCCGTTTTACGGGTAGAAGATCCTCGCGCTACCGTATTTTATGACTACGCGCAAAAACATTTTCCCGACCATCCTTTAGTTAAAATTGCCCTTCTCCTAAGAACAGAGGGGAGCCGGGTCTTGAAAGAAAATCCCAAAATCTCCGATCCTTATCCCAACATCGATGCGATTACAGGGACCGTATTGATGGCCGCGGGCTTCACCTATCCCGAATTTTATACCATTTTGTTTGGACTATCCCGCTGTATCGGGATCGCGATTCAAATTGTCTATGAAAGGACTCAGGCGCGCGGCGGTAAAGGAACGCCTATCATCCGCCCCCTGTATCTGTACAAAAGTAGACAATGAGAACACGCTACCCCTCCATCGAACCTTACCGAACAGGCTTTTTACCCGTCTCTTCTGAGCATGAACTCTATTGGGAAGAGAGTGGCAATCTCGAAGGGAAGCCGGTGATTTTTCTCCATGGTGGGCCTGGATCGGGAACCGAGCCTAGTCATCGATCTTTTTTCGATCCTGAGGCTTACCGGATCATTTTGTTCGATCAGCGGGGCTGCGGACAAAGCCGCCCCCATTCCAGCTTAATTGACAATACCACTTGGGATCTTGTCGCCGACATCGAAAAGCTTAGGAAACATCTCGAAGTTGAAAAGTGGGTCGTTTTTGGCGGTTCATGGGGGAGTACTCTAGCTCTGGCTTACAGCGAAACTCATCCTGAAGCGGTGATGGCGATTATCCTCCGGGGCATTTTTATGGGACGCCAAGAGGAGATTGAGTGGTTTTACCAGCAGGGAGCCCACCATCTATTTCCCGATGAGTGGGAAAGGTACTTATCTCCCATTCCGGTAGAAGAGCGGGGTGATTTAATTCGCGCCTATCACAAACGGCTCACTTCACCAGACGAGAAGGTGCGAAGAGTTGCTGCTTTGAGTTGGTCTAGATGGGAAGGGGCCGCTTTGCGGCTGATGTTCGACCGGGAATTGTTAGATAGTTTTACCGAAGAGCGGCATGCCGATGCGATTGCCCGGGTCGAATGTCACTATTTTCTCAACCACTGCTTTTTCAAAACCGATTCTTGGCTCCTGGACCATGTCCATAAAATCCGCTCCATCCCCGCTGTGATTATCCACGGAAGATACGATGTAATTTGCCCTTTAAAAAGCGCTTGGGATCTCCACAAAGCCTGGCCAGAGGCGCACTTAGAGATCATTCCTGATGCGGGCCATTCGGCTTCTGAGGCGGGTATTACCGATGCTCTGATTCGAGCGACCGATCGGTTTCGAATTTAAAATAAAGTAATTATTTTAATTTACTAATTTATTCGTTTTGTTTATTATAATTGTAGTTAATTTAATGGTTTAGTTATGGCTTCTATATCTACGTCAATACATTCAACGGATTGCGACACGGGCGGCTTCGTAGTTTCCCCTGCATCGATCCACCTTTGCCATCGTATACTCCGGGAATCTGAGGCAATTATCCGAAATTTAGGAACGCTTGGGTTGTCGGAAGAGGATTGCCAAAAAATATACAATGATTTGAAGGTGCGCGGCCTCCTTTTATTTAATGAACATGCTCCAAAAATCAGTAGGAAGATCACCGGTTATCCTTTTTCTCTCTACTGGAACTCCTCCAATGTCTATTGCAATATAAAAAGTGAAAATGACGACTCCCTTCCAATGGGAGGAATGAAAATGGCTAAGCCGGCAATTTCTCTGTTTACGGGGGCGCGATACAAACGTTTAGTGCCTTGCCTTGAAAGTATTCAGGTTGAAGAGCTGCTGGCGGGGTTACGATCGGAATGGGGTTTTTTAGAGACATTAAAAGGGTGTAGAGGAGTGGCTCAAGTTGAGGGTTTTTTTGAAAGAGAGAAAGGTGATCCTGATGGCTGCGTGAGTATTTCTATTTATGAACAAGAATACCGGCTAGGAGATTTAGCGATTCACCTCGACAATTTGAGCTTTCTCCACAAATGGCAAATTGCTGAAGATTTGATCTACGGGCTGGATAATATTCATAAAAAGGAAATTGTTCACTGCGATATCAAACCCCGAAATATTTTTTTAGATCAATTAGAAGATGGTCGTACTCAAGCTGTTATTGGAGATTTTGATTTAGCTCTTTGGCTTGACCCTAATCCCGATTGCGATATCGATGTTGATGGGCCGTTTGCGATTTTCTCTCCTGAAAAGGCGCGTGTCTTTTGGCAATTGGACGACGAACCGCAATTGCGCTGGGATAGTGCCGATGAGCAAAGATCGGATGTCTGGGCTTTAGGCAAAGTTCTCTACCGTCTTTTTGCTGAGCATTTCGAACCATTGCGCCGCGGCGTTATTGGTAATTATTTTGGAAGGAATGACGAGGGTTTGCAGGTAAAATTTTTAGTCAGTTTGTCAGCTCAAGAACCGTTTTTTCCCGAACCTCCTCTTCCTCTATCTCTGCCCCGTCTTATTTTTGGAATGCTCCAAGTAGACCCCGTTCGTCGTTTGACAGCCGCGCAAGCGCTAAACCTCTGGAATGAAATTAAACAAAACGAAATGCCTCCGGATGAAAGGAAAATGTAAGAATCCTTGTATTTCGTCCCCCTTTACGGTACTATCGCAACTCTATGAGTTGGATAGAAATTGAAAAAGCGTTTAATCAGGCGGCGCTCTTTAGCTTTACGCGAGCTAAGGCACTCCTTGTATTCTCTTCCCTTATCCTCTGCGGTCTTTTAATTGTTTTTTGCCGCGCACTTGCCTTTGGCGCTAGCGATTGGATGGCATTGAGTTTGGGTTTTATCCCCATTTTCATAGGGACTGCCGTTTTGCTTCCTGTCGGTGCTTTGGTGGCCAAAATGCATCAGTGTGATAGGAATAAACAGCCCCTGGAACTGAAAGAGCTTTTATCGGCATCGTTTGATGCATTAGTGGGCACGGCTTATCTCTCTTTGCCCCCTCTTTTGTCTTATTTGCTTCTATGGATTGCGATGGGGATCTTTTTTTTATTTAAGCAAATTCCTGGATTGGGCCTCTTATTTAGCACGCTGTTTTCCTTTGCCCCTTTTATGCTGATTCTCTGCTCCATTCTCCTGTGTTTATTTAACCTTGGTCTTCTCTTCTTTGCTTCACCTGCCGCCGTTTTTGCCCCCTCTAAACATCTCCATTTAGCGAAGCAGATCTTTTCGGCCATCACGAAAAAACCGTTTATTAGCATTGCCCTTTTTCTGATCGCCCTCGCGCCCCTTCTTTTTTGTGCCTGTTTATTGACATTTGCCGCCTTTCTCACCAACCTTAGTTTTTCTTTCGGCTCAGAGAGTTGGACGTTGGCTTTAGAGTGGTTTTTTATCATGTTGCCCTTTGCGGCCCTATTGACCCCGGCCGTGATCTTCTTTTTCAATTTCGCCGCCGAAAGTTACCCCTTACTGAATCGGCGAGCTGAAACGCGATGAAAAAAATCGCGATTGCCGGCGGCGGCTTAGCCGGTCTTTCTGCTTGCTGGGCTCTTCTCCAATATCCTGCTGTTTCTGTGACCCTGTTCGATCCTTTAGGGATTGGCGAGGGGGCCTCTGGCGTTTCGGCCGGATTGCTTCACCCCTTTCCGGGAAAATGGGGGCGTAAATCCTGGTGCGCGGATGAGGGGATGCAGGCCTCTCGTGCACTTATTGATCGCGTTGAAGAGGAGCTGGGGCGGCCTGTTTCTGACCGTAGAGGGATTTTGCGCTTAGCTATAACAGGCNNATGGGTGAGGGAACTAATTCCTGAAGCGGCGCCTGTGGGCGGCCTTTGGATTCCTCAAGGAATAACCGTTTATTCCCGCCTCTATTTACATGGACTTTGGTCCCTTTGTCAAAAAAAAGGGGCCCGTTTAGAACAGCGGGAGGTCTCTTCTGAGGGGTTTGATCAGGTTATTATGGCAACAGGTCCTCTTGCAGCTCCCCTTTTATCCTCTCCGGTGAAAATCACTCGGGGGCAAACCCTGATTTGTCGTTGGCCCCAACCACTCCCGTTCAGCCTTTTGTCGCAAGGGCATCTTACCCCCACCGCAGATCCGACTCTCTGCCAAATAGGGTCTACCTATGAAGACCCTTCTACCCCCTTAAACCCTGAAGAGGCGTTAGCGCTTCGGGATAAAATCGCCCTTTTTTATCCCCCGGCGCGAGATTTTCCGGTGGTTGAAACTCGAGTTGGGTTTCGGGTGGCCCGAGAAGGGGGGTACCGCCCCTTTGTCTTAAAAATAGACCCAAAAACATGGGTTTTTGCGGGACTAGGCTCTCGGGGAATGCTCTATCACGCTTGGCTAGGCTCAGCTCTCGCAGAAGCAGTTTTAGGGGGGTATGAAGCACTTCGGCCTCAAGAAGTTTATAAGTCATTAAGCCTTTGATTTAAGCGCAAGCCGCATAGAGCCAATCTCTTACACAAAAAATATTTCTTTACTTTTCCTTAATATTATGGTAAAATTGAAGTATAAGGAGAATGTGTATGGCCAGGAAAAGGGCAAAAAATCAAGAAGAAGGTACCGATTGGGATTCTATATCTCAAGATGATCTACTACAAACGGAAGATTTGCGCTACCAGATGAAAGTGTTTAATTTGGTGGAGAAATTCCAAGATGCTGTCCCCTATCTCAAAAGCGGATCGCGGATGCGCCGTTTATTAGCTGAATATGGAGAGGCCTATTTCTTTTTCAATAAGACGGGAGAGCTCTGCTTTTTGACAGACTTTGTTCCCACTCACGATGAACAAGAAATTATGCTCATGGAATAAAACTCTTTTTGCTATCCTTTACCGCGCGAGGGGACTCCTTTTATGCGCGGTATTTTTTTATTTTTAGGAACTGGATCTTCGACGGGCGTGCCGGTCATCGGCTGCAAATGCTCCGTTTGCTCGTCGCCCTCTTTGAAGATTCGACGTCTGCGTTCGGCCGGCTGGATT
>PLXF01000150.1 GCA_003151315.1 Parachlamydiales bacterium | reverse complement strand
ATTTGGGTGGGCTTCAGACAAAAAATATGCCGTTTCTCGCAAGACGCTGCAAGAAAGGCTCGCTCGGGTTAACGGAAAGATGCTCTATTACAACCCCTCAGTCCATCTAGCCGCATTTTCTCTCCCCCAATACATGATCGATGCATTAGAAACAGGGGAATAAAAAGCTATACCGCGCGCCGTTTGGTAGTGTGAAAAAATTGCTCGCATTCACGAGAGCATCTGGAGATTGATAATTTACCGCAGAGACTCAGAGGTCTCAGAGGATTCAACATCAGAGGGTCCAATTGGACCCCTCAAAAAATAAATAAATGAAATATTTCTTTGCGACCTCTGCTCTCTACAGTCTCTGCGGTAAATTATCAATCTNNAAACCGGGACAGGATAGGCAAGATCTGGCAGGATAGGATCCTGCCAGATCTTGCCTACCTTGTCCCGGTTCTAAAGAGTCGAGCTTCTTTAAACCAACAATAGTGAGGGGTTTTCTAGGTACTTTTGGACTGTTTTGATGAATTTCGCGCCGTCTGAGCCATCGATTACCCGGTGGTCGGCCGAAAGGGTGATTTTCATCTTTTTCCCTAAAACAGCAACACCGTTTTTCAATCGGATACACTCTTCGATTCCGGCAACCGCTAAGATAGCCGCCTGAGGAGGATTGATCACAGCGACAAATTCAGAAATGCCAAACATCCCCAAATTGGAAATGGTGAACGAACCCCCTTTATACTCTTCAGGGTGAAGTTTTCCTGCCTTTGCACGCGCCGCTAAGTCTTTCACTTCTACCGAGATTTCTCCCAGATTTTTATAATCGGCATGTCGCACTATGGGGGTAATTAATCCCCCATCAATGGTGACAGCGACCGAAATGTCAACCGTTTTGAAATGGATAATCGACTGCGAAACAGAATTGAACCCACTATTGACGTGGGGATGCTCCCGTAAAGCTAATGCGCACGCTCTCATGACGAAATCGTTGAACGTCACTTTGATATTCCCCGCCTTTAGCTGTTCTCTCGCTAAGAAAAGGGCTTCGGCATCTACTTCCTGACTTACGTAAAAGTGGGGAATAAACGATTTCGATTGTTGAAGTCTTTGCCCCACCGCTTTTCTCATAGGTGTAAGGGGAACCTCTTCAAAAGTTCCTGGCGCCACTGTCGGCATCTCTTTGTTACCGAAAGAGACCACCTGATCGGGCTGAGCTAAATCGAGATCCCGGCTCGTGACTCGACCGCCAGGGCCACTTCCTTTAACAGTTGCCAAATCTAGCCCCTTTTCCCGGGCCATCTTTTTAGCTAAGGGAGATGCTTTATGACCTTCTCCTTCAGAGGAAAATGGGTAGTGGTAATTAGCTAGAGGGGGCTCGGGGACAAAAGAGGGTTGCTGCATGCCCATCGATGGTGCAGAAGATTTGCTTGGCGCGGGAATATGAGCCTCTTCCTGAGGAGCTAAAACCTTAACAGGTGTGGCCGCCTGAGGTTGCACCCCTTCTGGCTGGTACCCTTCGAAATTCTCGTTCCCCTTTTCGGTAAAAATAGCGATCGGCTGGTTCACAACGGCGGATCCTCCTTCATTAACGATGATTTTCCGCAGATACCCACCGTCAAGAGCGTTATATTCTACCGTCGCTTTATCTGTAGCCACCTCAAGCAAAAGATCGCCCGAGTTCACGTGGTCGCCCACCTGCTTATGCCATTTGGCGATAGTCCCTTCTTCCATAGTAGGGGATAATTTGGGCATCGTGACTGTAAATGGCATAAAACCTCTAGGGATGATCTCTATTAAGTATAAGCAAAATAAACTTTATCTCAAAGTCTCTTTGATAGCGGCGATAATTCGCTCTGTACTCGGAAGAGTTTCCCGTTCAAGTGGCTTAGAATAGGGCATTGGCGTTTCCCTCTGGCACACCCGCATTAAAGGGGCGTCGAGCTGATCGAAGCAATGCTCCATAATTTGGAAACCCACCTCGGCGGCGATTCCAGAAAAAATATGCCCCTCTTCAACGAGGACGCACCGGTGAGTCTTCCTCACAGAAGCGGCGAGTGTGGCTATATCGAGCGGCTTAATCGTCCGAAGATCGATAATCTCCACCTGAATCCCCTGTTTTGCCAGCTCTTCGGCCGCCATTTTGCAAAACCGAATCATGCGTGAATAGGAGACTAGCGTGATGTGTTTCCCTTCCCGAATCACCTTCGCTTTTCCAATGGGGACTAAATACTCTTCAGTAGGGATCTCCATTTTCTCGCCGTAATCGAGTTCATTTTCGAGGAAGATCACCGGATTGTTGGAACGGATCGCCGCCTTTAGAAGCCCCTTAGCGTCATAAGCGTTACTTGGAGCCATGATGATAAAGCCAGGCAGATTGCTATAGATCGCCTCTACGCAATGGGAATGTTGGCAAGAGACTTGAGCGGCAGCTCCGTTAGGTCCTCGAAAAACGATCGGGACCGAAAAGCGACCCCCAGACATGTAGTAAGCTTTACAAGCGTTTGAAATAAGCTGATCGGCAGCCACAAAAGAAAAATTCCAGCTCATAAATTCAACAATCGGACGAAGACCCGTTTGCGCCGCACCAATCGCCAGACCGGCAAATCCCGCCTCAGCAATCGGTGTGTCGATCACCCGTCCAGGACCCCATTTATCTAGCATTCCTTTAGTCACTTTATAAGCGCCGTTATATTCTGCGACCTCTTCTCCCATGATGAAAACGCGAGAGTCCCTCGTCATCTCCTCATCCATCGCCTGTCTTAGAGCTTCCCGAATTTCAATAATTTGCGTTCCCAAGATTACATCCCTTCAGGGGCAAAAACCCCCTCCTCTAAGCTCATCGGGTCGGGCCAGGGGCTCTCTTCAGCAAATTTCATCGAAGCCAATACAATCTGTTTTTGCTCGGCATCCCATTGTTTAAATTGCTCCTCATCGATCATTTTCTTCTCGATGAGCACATTTTTTAACAAAAGGATCGGATCTCGTTGCATCGTTTCGGTTAATTTTTCTTTAGAGCGGTAGATGGCTGGATCGGAAATGGAATGGCCGCGGAACCTTTCGGCAATTGCCTCAATGATGACGGGCTTGGAGGTGTCTACAGCCTCTTGATAGGCTCGCTTAAACCCTGCATAGCAATTAAAAAAGTCCATTCCGTCGAGAGTATAGGAGCTCATCCCATAGGTAGCGCCCAAATTTTTCCCGATCGGCTCAAAAGAGACCGCCCGTTCAACCGCCGTTCCCATTCCCCAGAAGTTATTCTCAACCACATAGATACAAGGTAGATCCCACAACATCGCCAAATTGAGCGATTCGTGAACAGGTCCTTGGACAGTTGCCCCTTCACCCATAAAGCAAAAAGAGGCCCATTCCTTCTTTTTCAAGTATTTCACACTAAAAGCGGCCCCCGTAGCGATGGGCACATGTCCACCGACAATCGCCAAACCACCTAAAAGATGGTCAGCATACAGATGCATCGAGCCGCCCCGCCCGCCCGCATTTCCCGTCGCTTTGCCATATAGCTCGGCCATGATTTCATCGGGGCTAGCGCCTAAGAGAAGAGCGAGAGCATGGCAGCGATAAGTCGTTGTAAACCAGNNGGCCAGACATCCCACTTGGATCGCCTCTTGCCCCATGTAAGAGTGGTAAAACCCTCCCACCTTGCCCTGCTGGTAGGCCGCCTCGCCGCGGATCTCAAAATTTCTAATGAGGAGCATTTTTTTGAGTTGATCGATTAGTTTCTCAGAGCCAAGCTCTTCGATAATCTGATCGCGATCAGAGGGGAAAAAATCGTAATGGATCTCTTTTTTCTTCTTCATAACCGCCATATAACAGAAGGGCTCATTCGAGGAAAGGTCATGATCTAAAAAGGTCCTTGGCCGCCCATGCCAGGCATACCCGAGCCATGACTGGGAACGACATGGGGGTTATTGGTGATGGGGACAGTTCGCAAATCGTTCTCATCATCATAGACTTGAAAACATCCACTCAATAAAACTAGAGGGAAAAAGCACAAAAGAAGCCGTTTCATAGGACTCTCCACATAAATCCCCTTAAAGATACAAGAAATCGGAGAAAATGAGAAGAAAAACAGTCTCTAGAGGAATATTGACAAACCATATTTTTAAATAAGGAGAACCCTATTTTGCCCACGGCATCATATACCCAGCGTGATTCAAAAGTTGGTTTTTGAA
>PLXF01000065.1 GCA_003151315.1 Parachlamydiales bacterium | reverse complement strand
AGCCATACCAGGTGAAATCGAGCGGGCCTGGCAGGGTGGATTCCATCGTGTAGGAGTCGGCGCCCACCGCATTGTCCGAAATTAAGGGGTCAGGCGTCCCCCCGCTTCGGTTTAGACGCTCATATTGGGCCGAAAAACCGACAAACGGGATCAAAACCGTCTTGTAGGTCCTCCCCTCAGTTAAATTGACGCAATAGCCAAAGCGGCCCGCTCCGTTGGCGGTCCATCCATCTGGGGTAAAAGAGAACTGAGGTTGATCGGTCGCATAAGAGAGGTTGGCGTATTTCTGAGAAAGATCTCCTCCCAGACCAAAAGCTCCGTAGGAGCCTCCGAGGAAAAAGTAGATATCTCGGTGGTATACCCGCAAAGAGAGGCCGTTTTCCCAAAACTGGAGATTCCGATATTTTTCACTGTAGGTAAGAGCTCCTCCATCTCCCGGATCTTGGAGATGCCAATGGAGCCGATCGTTACGATACCCGGAAGAAACCTGCCATTGAAGCGGCTCATTCACAGAGGCGAATAGGGGGAGCGAAAGAAGAGATAACCCGATAAGAAATTTTTTCATCGATAGAATGAGTGGCCAATTTTGGTAATTCGCCGCCTATCTTATACGATCCCTTATAATACCGCTAGACTAGGAACCGCGTTAGGAAATTCAGAAGGAGGCAGAGCTGCGTGGCTGACCTCTTGGGGGACATCGACTTGAATAGAATCGGGCGTAATGGGCAGATGCTTTGGATACTCTGAATGGTACGAAATGGTCACTTCAGTCCTTCCCTCAGGATTGTAAGTGACGTTTTCTCCATACTTGCCTGCAGCCAATACTTCGCCCGTTTTAGAGTCTCGAACGATAATGTAGAGGTGTTTGTCGCTATTGACAATCACAGCCGTTTTAACCGGACGGCTCCACTCGGAAAATAGGGCCATGTTGGCAACGCTGGCAACCGCAATTGTTAAGAAGGCCATAGCCGAATCGGGTCGTTTAGCTGCAAGGGAACGAATCGCGCAAAAGAGCATTAATCCTGCGCTAACAGCTGTTGCAGCGACCATGAATTTCCAAGACCCTAATACAAATCCCAAAATGGCTAGGACATCAATAGCTATCATGGAGATATGGGTAAGCATCCGGGCATATTCTTTTCTATGGCCTGCGCGAACCGCTTGCACTCCTTGTACGCCTATATCCACTGCAAGCGAGACGGTCATCAATAAGGGCGATGCGGCGATAACACCGAAAATCCCTAATACAACGATAAATACCCGACCGGCCTTGATCGCTGTCGATAAAAGGTCCGACTTCTGGTTTTCTTGTTGAGTAACGACAGATAAAAGTGAGATCCCCCTAATAGCAAGTCCCGCCCCCATCCGTAAGGGGGGCACAACGGCAATCACGGCGAGAACAGCCGTAATCCCTAATAAAACTCTAGGCAGCACATCGAGATCGGGCACGGCTTGAGTAATAGAAGTCTTATTTTGAATAATTGCTGTTGTCATTAAAAATCCATTTTAATTTAATACTATTATATACAAAATCAATTTAAACGTAAATTGGTTTTTTTATAATTACTATATAATAATTATTTTAAAAAGATCGAAAAATGGCTGAGATGAGGTGAAATTTCCTATATTTTTATTGAGTTTTCTATTCCTAACGTCCACACTGATAGACAGTCCCTAATGGACCCTGACACCTAGTTAGCTCTATGACTACCCTCCTCTCCGTGCGNNGATCGGGAAAGACAACAACGATCCAGATGCTTTTGGGCACCCTATCGACCACCTCGGGATCGATCTCCTATTTTGGCCTCGACTTTAACCTCCACCGCTCAGAAGTTCTCCAATCGGTCTCTTTTGCCAGCACCTATGCCAACCTCCCCTACACCTTGACTTTAGAAGAGAATCTCACCGTGTTTGGCTATCTCTACGGGATGAACAAGAAAGAATTTCAGAGACGTGCTGAAGAGCTGCTGGAGCGTTTTGGCATCCTCGATAAAAAAAAGGCGCTCGTCTCCTCCCTGTCCGCCGGACAAATCACCCGTNNATGAACCGACCGCTTCGCTCGATCCCGATATTTCGCAGGATGTGTGTGACTTTCTTTTGGAGCAAAGGGAAAAGACGGGCCTCTCGATCCTTTTCACCTCCCATAAAATGGAAGAGGTCGCTCAGCTCTGCGATCGGACGATTTTCCTCAAGGGGGGAAAAATTATCGCCAACGATCTCCCTAAAAACTTGGCCAAGACAATCTCCGCCTGCCGACTGCACCTAACGATTGCCGATGGGTTAAAGAAGACGATCTCCTTAGCAGAAGCTCGCCGTTTCCCTCACCAGACCACTTTGCGCTCCATTCAGATAACTCTCGATGAAACCGAGATCCCCTCTTTTTTAACTGCCGTGGCCTTGGCTGGCGTAGAATATACGGCCATTAAGATCGAGGAGCCCACCTTAGAGGACTACTTCTTACACATCGCCGGGAGGGATTCTTGAGTTTAAGTAGAATTTACGGCGTCTTCTTACGCTATTTTTTTGTATTGAAGCGAGGGGGCATTCAGCTGGCCGATCTATTTTACTGGCCCCTCGTCGACATTTTATTATGGGGCCTCACCTCTGTTTGGATCCAGACCCATAGTCCTGTGACAAACCTGCCGCTTATTTTGATGACGGGGCTAATTTTTTGGCAGATCGCTTGGCGCGGCTCCGTTGATGTATCGGTCAGTTTGCTCCAGGAATTTTGGCACCGGAACCTCGTCAATCTCTTCTCCACCCCGCTGAAGATTTCAGAGTGGTCGTTTGGAATCCTCCTTTTATGTTTTTGCAAATTGATCATCACCGTTTTGTTTGGCTCGCTTTGCGTCTACATCCTCTATGCGCTAAATGTGTTCACGATCGGCTGGGCCTTTCTTCCGTTTGCCGCTCTCCTTCTCCTTTTCGGCTGGACCTTGGGGTTTCTCTCTTCCAGCGCGATTATTTATTGGGGCGCTAAAGTGGAGGCCTTTGCCTGGATGATCGCCTTTATTTTCGCCCCTTTTAGCGCTGTTTTCTTTCCCGTATCGATTTTGCCTAAATGGGCGCAATGGATCTCCTGGTGTTTACCGACCACCTATATTTTTGAAGGGATGCGCTGCATTTTGAGCAACAGTCATTTTCCGCTCCACTATTTCTGGGTAAGTCTCTCTTTAGACCTCCTCTACCTTTTTTTAGCTGTATCCCTTTTTCGTTATATGTTTGAGAAAAGCCGGGCCAAAGGATTAGCCCGTTTGGAGTGAAATTTATGAATAAACTCTATCGATCACGCACAGATAAGATGTTTTTAGGGATCTGCGGCGGCTTGGCTCAGTTTGGGAAAGTCGACGCGACGGCGATCCGTCTAATTGTCGTCTTTTTATGGGTCTTAACGGGGTTTCTCCCCCTCCTTTTTACTTACCTGATCGCCGCTCTATTCATCCCGTTAGAACCAGGAGGCATCCCCACCACCCCTAAAAGGCGCCTATTTCGCTCCCAGACCGATCGAAAAATAGCAGGCGTCTGCGGTGGTTTAGCGCAACTGTTTCAGATCGATTCGACCCTTGTAAGGGTGATTGCGATATTTCTCTGCGCTTTAACCGGAGTTTTCCCCTTCCTGCTCGCCTATCTTCTTGCATGGATTCTGATTCCTCTTAGATAAGAATGGGCGCTTTGCGGTGAGCCCAATAGGCTGGACCATAGTCGTAGCTGAGTTGCTCCCCTTTCAAAACCCGCTGTTTGGTCAGAAGAATCACACGGGTAATATCTCCCACTGTAGCGAGCGTGGGGTAAAGATTGGGATTAGCGCTGTGATTAATATATCGGGCAATTCCCCCCTGTTCACGGGCATCGATGAGAAAAGGGGTCGATTCCCCCGATAAGTGGACATATTCGAAGCAGTACCCGTTTTTACGGTCCGATCTCCGCCATTTGCGCAACACGCCCGTATATTGGGCGATATATTCACGAGCCGTAAAATCGCGGGCGGCAAAAACGCCCCACCCGATCTGATCAGAAACCCACCGAACAACCACAGGGGGCAAATAGCCCGTCTCTATTTCCCGTAGAAAATAGCTCCCCTGCCAAATCTGCAAAGGGACCAACTTCTCTTTACGTCTAAGCTTAGCCCCTTGACGCCCTATTTTTTTATGGATACGACTATTTTCCATTTCGATCCAAGGGGCAAAACGGGCTCCCGTTAACGAGCTAAATTCCTCAACCGAGATCACTTTTGCAACGCCCCCTTTTTCTAGGGAAATCGGGACAGAAGTTATGTGGGGACGCGGGAGTGGAGGCAAAGGAGGCGAAGAGAACAATCGACGGAGCCATTTCATCAGACTATTTTCCCCCATCGAAGCAATTAGACAAAGGAAAAAGTCAAGAACGGTATAGGGGGGGGGTTGAGGCGCACTCGTTTTTTAGCTTTTTCAAGCTCTTAATTCACTTATTATGCCAGATTTAAATAAATGTGGCTATATAACCTACTGATACACAATTGGTTTTGATGAGCATCTATAGTTCAGAAAATTGATGCCCTCCAATAAACGTAAATTATTAGTTGCGGCTATTTTCAGTTGAATTAAATTGTTTGTATTTGTTATAACACCTTTTATTAAAGTTAACAAATTGGATAGATATGTCATCTTTAACCCCCCCACGTCTTGCGCAAGCTCTTCTGGATCCTCGGGCCGATTGGATTACCCCCAAAGAGCAGCTTAATTGGCTAGCTCTACCTATAGCGAAGGAACTAATCTATACAAACAGAGATAAACTCAAAGGTTTGCCTGACACACTGGAACAGTCGATTACTGAATGTGTAACCCGATCTATATTGAGGCGTTCAGATTTATCTGATAAAGAATCCGAAAAACAAATTACATCGTTAATGGACTTAACTGTTGAACGCTTACTTGAACCTGCCCCGCTTCCGCAAAGCCTAACGATTTGGTACAAGGCTCTGAAATTGATCGATAAGCTTCCCGAAAAGATCCCTCCGCTGCCTGGAAATAGTTTTCAAATTTTTGAAGATAAATGCCCAAGACAAATCTGTGACAAAATAAAGCTGGACGGGACTTTGTATAAGATTAAAGAAAAATGCACCCTTATACTAGTTCCTAAGGAACTCGAAAATCCAGACGAGTTTGAAAAGGTTATTAAATCCTATGGTGAAAAGCACTACCCCGAGGATGAAAATCCTCTTCAATACCGAAATTTCTGGAATACAGCTCGTGAGCAGCACGGGAAAACCCCATTCGGACCTACTTGTTGGATTTTGCATACGAATGACGTGTTAGAAGAAAGCCGAAATAAAGATTGGGATGAGCAAGTAGCTATGATTGATGATTTAGCTAAAGAAACTTTTGTTAATTGGCAGGTTCCTGAATCCTTCTATGAAACCTTTCTTACCATCGCTCTTACGGAAATAGGAACCGGGCAAAGGCTTTATCAGATCGGCAATCAACAGAATGGACGCCCCTCGACTTATACCCGTGTCAAGCAAATGACGGATAGCCACCACTTGGCTGTTGGGGGTTCCGCCTCTTCTGGCGTGCGCGTCCGCCCCATCTATTACATCTGCTCCGATGCGGACATCGGCATCGCGGCCCATTGGAAGTTCTAAGGTCCTTGGCACTTGAGTTTAAGAGAGTTGCTTTGGGGTTTGGCTGCATTCTTTCCAAAAAAATTGGCCGTAGTCGAAGGTGAGCTGAGCCCCTAGGGGGATCTCTTTTAGCGTAATGAAGATCATGCGGGGCATGCCGCGCCAATAGACCGACTGTAAGCCGATGTTGGGTGTCGAGCTATGGTTGATAAAACGGGTGAAATTTCCTTGATTTTCTGCATCGACGGTGAATTTGCGCCGACCCATTTGCCAGGTTGTATACCTTACACAATAGGTTTTTCCCTGCAAATATTGTTTCGAGCTTTTCTGGATGAGCCCTGTATATTCTCCCACAAAGGCGCAGGAGGGGATTTTTTGGGCGGCGAAAATACCAAACCCCACCTCATCGTCGATCCACCGAATGGCTATTTTAGGGATAAGCCCCCGTTGAATCTCCTTATCGAAATAGATCCCCATCCAAATCTTTTCAGGAGGGATGACATCGTCCAATTTAGCTTTGCTCGATCGATTTAAAATTTCATCGAGAGTCTGGCTATCGGGAAAAATCGGGTAGGGTAAATAGGTTAATTCTCTCAGTTTTTCTCGATCTTGTTCTCTCTCTATCGCTACGCTTGGCTGCGAACAAAAAGGAGCAGGAGCTTTCCCTCCCAAGCTTTGAATCAAAGGGAGGCGATATAAAAATTGCGCCAGATCGAGTGGTGTCATCCCAAACGCATTTCTCTTTTCGCACAGCTTCCGGTCAGAAGCCAACAGCTTGACTAGGTCAGCTCTATCTTGAGCTACCGCAATGTGCAAAAGGGTTTGTCCGTTGTGATCAGAAGCAGAGCTTGCCGCCATATGAGAGGGAAGAGATTTTAGACCTTCAGGCAAATAAGTGAAAAATTGATCCCAACCGACTTTGCCGCAAGACAACTTGTCCAGTAGCCCATTCCAGATAGGAAAGGGGCCTTCTGGATCCTTTCTTATCTCGAATAGTCTTTCAGAGATGATAGTGCTGTATTTGGGCAAAGGAAGTGTAAATGCCGGCTCCAACGCGATACCTCATGTTCAGTTCTGAAAGAGCATTCTATTAACACTTCGCCAACGATTTCACAAGAAAGATTTTTTTCTCCTCGGGAAAGGACACCTAAGTTCAACTTTGTATATTTTTCTGCCAGATTTTCACAATCTATTGACCCGCAATCGCTTATAAATCGCTAAAGTGCCTTGTCAGTAGGGGTTAGGCCTCTAGCCAGGCGTTTCGTGGTTTTTTGAGCCACAGCCCATTTACGCAGCTGCTGCGCAATAAGGATGATCAACGAGAATATCAGAAAGGTCTACTTTCATCTCTTCGAGAGAATGGAAATCGTACAGCAGAAATCAATAGTGTTGTTCGTTGCGATGTGGTATCATTTTGCCTTGATTAGTCAGAGGTGTCAAATAATTTTCTTACGCCATGCTTTCAAAAGAAATACTTTTGTGTCAGGGCATGGGAGCTTTTCATCCGGTCTTCAAACTAAAATTACTCCAAACTTAACTCAAACTATTTCATTTGATCAGTTCAAAACTAAAATGCTCCCTTTTGATATTTGGAAATTTGATGTAAAAACTCGTTTCTCAGACAGTACGGATGAAGCTCTTAGGAAGATATACGAGGCTCATAGCGCGAATTTGTATAGATTGTATAAAGCCTGTCATGATGTCAATCGGTTTTATACAAAGGGTAAGATACATTGAACTTTGCTGTTCTATATATGATTTTGGCTGCATGCGCTCAGGCTATTGTTTCTGTTATAATAAAAAGCATTGCTTCTTCTACGAATATCAGCATTCAAGTTGCTTTTTACTATATTGTTCCAGCTTTGGCATTTTTACCTATCATTTTTAAAAACGGGATTGCCGTCTACAAAACAAGAAAATTCCTCGTTCATTTTATCAGGGGGATCTTGTCCATTTCGTCCGTGTGTTGTTTTTTTTATTCGGTTAAATACATTCCGCTGGGTATGTCTACAACCCTTTTCAATATGATTCCGTTTTTTGTTCCAATAATTGCAAATTTTACCTTGAAGGAAAAAATAAGTTTTAAGACTTATTTAGGACTTTGCGCTGCTCTTCCAGGTGTTTTGCTCATTATTAACCCCAAGTTTTCTTCTTTTTCGATTATTCATTTTATAGTTGGATTATCTGCGGCTGTATTAATGGCAGGTTCTATGGTTCTTCTGAAATATCTGACTCGAGAAAAGGAATCGATCAATCAGGTGGTTTTTCATCAATATTCAAGCTGCTCTCTGATAGCTATTTTACTTGTTGGCCTAGAAGCTGTATTAAATCCTCATTCTTTTGAATTTACAGCTTTGCATATGAGCATTACTACAATCTTTCTTCTGCTCGGATTGGGTCTATTGAGTATTGGAATTCAGTATTGCTTTTCGAAAGCAGCGCAGCGTCTTCCGGTATCGCAGCTTGCTCCGTTCTTATATCTCAGCGTACCTATATCCACTATGCTAGGATTTCTCCTTTGGGACCAGAGCCTATCATTGAACATGACGATAGGCTCGTCTTTGATTTTTGCAGGATTATGTATCTGTTCTTTGGGGATGGGAAAATCCCTAAGACGCAGTGTGTAAAAATCCCATCAACTGTTTTATCAAATCTTGCAGATAGTAATGGTGTACCTGATAAAATTCTTCTGCTGACTTATACTACAATCGGTCAATAACTTGGAATTTNNGACCGCGAAGCTTCGCAACCCGCTCACCCCCTACCGGAGCGGAAAATCTCCTTCTTTTCAAAAAAGAGATCTTCAAGCCGTCCCCTACCTATTTTGGCGAATCGTTTCGAGAAAACCCGCAAGCTGGCTATGAGGAAACGAATCTCGGTCGCGAGGACGGCTGCGCAATACCTCTGCATAGAAATAAGTTTGGATTTCGTCGATGATAGCTCGATGGGGTCGTAGCCAGGAGAGGAGAGCTTCTTTTTCCACATCTGTATAGCCATTCATTTGCCCATCTTCGAATTTAAATTGGACAACAACCTTGTTTAATTGGGTTTCTCCGATGATAGTTTGGGACTGTTTCCAAGCCAAGTAGGTTTTCTCTTCCTCTTTCAAGTCCATTTCCATCTTTAGGATCTTTTTAAATCGGGCTGAACTCTCGTTTAATAAGTCCATTTCCATCTTATAGATCTTAAGTTGGGCTGAACTCTCGTTTAATTGAGTTTCGCTGATGATAGTTCGCTGAGACTTTTCCCAGGCCCAGTGGGTTTTCCATGCTTTACCCAGGTCTATTTGCATCTTGTCGAGCTTATAACGTTGAGCTACAGCCCTGCTTGTTTGGTGGGGTCTTTCTCTCCAATCCGAGTTTCTCGTCATAAATCGGCGGGTATGTGTGTCATAGATCAGATAATTTTCAGATTTATCCCAAACAATCTGATGGACATCCATGATATCAAGAGCCGTAACTAGTGGATTTTTATTGCCAATTCCTTCGAAATAATCAAAGGCAATGTAATGGAGTCGGTTTTGCTTACGGTCGTGCGGAGTGCGGTGGAATATTTTTTGGGTCCATTCCTTCCGTCTAAGCGGAAGATGGTTTTCTGTGAAAGTCAACTCATAGTCGTAAATTTTAAGTGGAATACGACCAAAGTCTGAGAATCCCAATATACCAAACTTCCTGTTGTCGGAAAAATCCACCCAAGGCAAATAAAAGGCGGGATCCTCTTCCTCATCGGCTATGGCCTGGACTTCAACTTGAGCTTCTTGGGTAACCGATAATTGAACATCGACCTCGACTTGCGCCTGTTGACCCATGGTTAGTTGCGTATTATTCCATACGCCTGTTGGCATGTACGATTCTAGAGTTTCAGGTTCATATTGAGCGAGCCAGGGGGATTGCTCTAATTTGAATTGCTTACAAAGCGCTTTGGCTTTGTCTCTGGCTTTGATCAGAATATTTACCGGCTTTTCGGTTTTTTTCTGGATCGATGAGTGGGAAGCGAAATAGACGCCCGATTCATGCCAATCTTCTACTTGATCTGTTACTAGAAAAGAGCCCGCTTCCTTGAAGTGGTTAAACTGCTGGATACTCTGGCCCATTTCCTCATGGGTACAGAGGTGAAACAGGCGATCGAGCATCGCTGAGCGGACCGCATCGCGGATTTTTTGTAGCTCGGAGCGGTAGAGATTGTCGCCATTTTCTTTTGCCTGAACGGCTATAGAGCGGCTCAAAAGCTCGTCTAACGTTTTGATGCCGCTTTCTTCCGAAACGGCGATTTGCAATTTGTGGCTCGGATGGCGTAAGCGCCCCGCATTTTGCAAAACAGCTTCGAATGGATCTCGGCCGTTCGCTAAAAGGAGGGCTGGAATAGAGGGGCTAAGCTTAGCATCGGCGCCTCGGGCCGCGTGGTGGGGATACATTTGCCCTTTTTGGCTCATGGGCGCATCGGCGTTTCCTATCGTTTGCAGGTGCCCGCTCCGATCGAAATAGGAGACGCTTGCCAAATCAAATTGGGTCTTTTCAAATAGGGTTTGCGCAGCAACCTCAGGTCGAACGCCGAGGAGCGCCCCTGCTCCATCGATCAGAACACCAATTTGGGGCTGTTGTTCAACTAGCTGCGAAAGGATATTTTGGGGCTGAGAGGCTATATAGCGCAGTAACTGAGGGCTATCCCCTGCTTTGGCTAAGAAACTGCGGACCATTTTTGCCGTATCGTCCCCTTTTTCTTTCGGAGGGGTGAATTGGGGGTGAAGTCCTAGTTCACACCCTTCAGTAGCCGAAATACCCGCGGACGCATGAGACATCGATACCTGGTTTTGCGCGTCGATCGACACTTTCTGCCGTTGAATGGAAAGATCGGGAAGGATGAGGTTTAAAAATCGGGATATTTTCGTCGGGTCGGAGGCAATCTCCAAGCGCCACTTTTCGATTTGTACATCGGAAATGATTTTCGGTAAAAGCTGCCCAGGGAAATAGTCCTGGAACGTTCGGTTCGCCACTGTTTGGTCTAACGAGTCGAGCTTGTCTTTTTCCATTTCCTGTAGCCCCTCTTGCCGAAGCCGCTCGTACCATCTTTTCAGATAAGCCGAAGAGACCCCCTTTTGAAAATGGTATTGGGTCGAATAGACAAGCCGCTCGATCACGTTGTCAAATTGGGATCCTTCTCGAGGAATATCGGTGTATTCGCAAGGGATCACGCTCTCCCCGTCTTCTTCCGAAAGGATGTATTTCTGTCCTGCCGTTTGGGAAAAAGCGAGGGGTAAATAGGTCAAGAATAGATCTTTTGTCAAAGCGAGCTTGTCTAAAATTTCGGCAGAGAAAGGGAGATCGATGATCCGATCCGATAGGCCCCAGAAGTATTCGAAACAGGCGGTAGGATCCAGGCCTCTTTCGCCCCATTTGTTGGCCATTTGTTTAGCAATGGCCTCTAAGGCTGAGCTTCTTTGTTGTTCAGTCAGTTCCGCTTGTCCATTTTCTGCCAGGCGAAGCGCCTTCTCTTTAAGGGCGGTCTCAAGCACCTCTTTCACCGTTTCGATCGCAAACTCAGGAGGATGGTCGATTTGCCCTAACGCAAGGTGGATTTCATCGCGGGGATGGAGCATTTTATCGTGTTCATCACAAATGGTCTCTTGCCGCGAGCGCATTAAATGTAAAATTTTAGCGAGGAAGAAAAGGTGTTCTTGGTCGATCTCTTGCACAGAATCGCCGCTGGCCGCTCGATTCAAAAGTGCAATGAACTTGGCCTCGAGGAGCGGCTGGCTTTTCCGATTCGTGATGACGCATCCCTTATCTTGGATCGTTTGGAGAAGGTCTTCATACATCTCTTTAAAGATCGATTGCTGCTTGCCGCCGGCTAAACGTAAAGTGATCGGGGTTTTGGGTGAAAATAGGAGCGTCGTTACCCGCTTTTTCATCACTAGGCTCAAATTCTTTTGCAGATGCCGCGCATTTTCCGCGAAGAGCGGATCGAGGAATTTAAGGGTAACGAGATTTTGACCATTCGCTTTGAGTAGCCCCAAAAGGACCATGATAACGCTAGTTTTCCCTGCACCTGTAACCGCTTGGCAGACCGAATGGGAATTAGCTAAAACCGTCCACACCATGTTCAGTTGGTTCTCTCCCATTAAAAAGCCCAGGGTCTCTTCAATGACAAGGAGGTTCGGATATACGTTTAGATTATAGCCCCTTTTTCGGGTAAGGAGGCGAAACAGGTTTTCCGTTGTGGCCGGAGAATCTAAAAGATTTTCCCCTTTTGCCGTTTGGTATTCTTTTTGAGTAAAGAGGGCATGTTTATGCATCCCTTTATCTGCGTAATAGTGGATTAATTTTTTCGTTAACTCGGCCTCCTGAATGCCGCGCAATTTGTTGTCTACGCAAAGAGAATGGAGATCCCCTTGTAAAAAGGCGGTCTTCAAATCGCTCCACGTGACAAAGAGCTGACGCCCCCCTATCTTTTCCGCGGCTTGGAATTGCTGACGAGAGTGTTGGAGTAATTGATCGACCGCTTCTTGGGATTGGCGGGCTTTTTTCTCCCAGAAGAGCACCTTGTCGGTTATTTGTTGTTCTAATTTACCTGGGTCTCTGACCAAAAAGAGCTCAGGCGCTTCATACCGCTCTAATTGGGCATTGAGTCGATCAACCTCTTTTTGCACGGAAGGCTCAGGATCTTTATCTAAAGAGGAAAAATCGGGCTTTGGAGGGGCTTTAGAAGCTTCCTTAGAAAACACCTCGGTTTTTTCTAACAGCTCATCGGCAGAAAAAAGGAAATCGGACTCTTCGGGACTTTGCAAGGGTGGGGTTTTTCCCTTATCTCCTGCCGCTTTCTCGATTTGAATTTCTTGCAATTTCCATACATGCTCTTCTTTTGCATTTGCGATATCAAGAAGACTGGAAAGAAGATCCTTATTTGGCAGAAATGGGTTTTGTGTATGAGGAGGCGCTGCAATGGCTGCGGGATCTGGAAGGAGTTCCGACACGTCTTTAAAAAAAGTCCTGAATGTTTCTTCCGATTTCTGTCTGTGTGCCTTGTATAATTGCTGATCCTCTTTAAAATCCTGGAAAGTCAGCTTAAAGGGGGCCACATCGGGAAGTTCAGGTAATACCAAGCCGGGATTTTTCTCCTTAAGATCAAACAACATTTCCATAAAGTCTGTGAAGTTAGAGGCAGGAGCTAAGCGGAACGTTAGCTTCATTTTTCGAAAATCTAGAGAGTTTGAAGGACCCTGCAAAATCTTATAGACTCGAGGAAAGGTTCTCATCAATTTCTCAAGATCTTGGGAAAAAATAGGGGTAGTGGGGGTCCCTTTTTCTTTTAAAGCTTTAAAGAGAGATTCCTCGACTCCAGAGATAGATCGCGTCCGTAATTGCGCTTGGAAAAAAGGTTTTCGTGTCTCTGGCTTAGCATTTAGTTGTCCGAAGAAGAGAGGATTTTGTTTGCAGATCATCTCTCGAACACTATCTTCTTGGACTGGCGTTAATCGACTATTGTGATCGATGTGTTTTCCCAGCTTGAAATAACTCATTCCTGTAGAGAGAATCATCCCATCGATCTCCGACTCTAAAAAGAAGGGGGCTTTTTCTTTAAGAGCTAGGAGAATCTGCAATCCGAGAGCACATGTTTCCGGCTGTATACGTGTAACGATCAAGGGATTTCCTATCAGAGACAACGCCCCAATCCGAAGGACTTGTTCCCGAAGGGATTTTTCCGACAAGGTTTTTAAAGAAACCCACTGTAGCTGTTCCAAAAGCTGCTTGCCCAAAAAGAGGGCGGCCCTTTTTTCGACGCCGGTCTGATGAAGCGTATATTCCAAGAGATCGAGAAGGGCCTGCGGGGCTACAGACTCGGGATCGGCGCACACAGGGGCTCCCCCTTGTGGAGAACCGAATTCGGGATCGCTCGGAGGGACTTCGAAGGTCCAATACCCTTCTTGACTATTTTCGTTTTGAGAAAAATACCAACTGAATTTGGGAATATGAGTACTTTCGGGGAGAATCTTAGAGAGGACCTTTTTCGTGATAAACCCAAGTTTTATCCCTAAAAGGGGAGAAGGTTTCATGTCGAGATGCCATCCCTGAAAATGAGGAACTAACAACTTAATAGGAAGATGTTCCGATCCCACAGGCGGCGCGAGGGGAAGCGAAACGGGAAGCCCTTGTAAAACAGGAAAAGAGGCGGTATTTCGCATCAATCTGTACCCCAGAAACGGAGGCGTGGCGCAAATAAGCTCTCCGCCCTTCTCTATACGAAATCGCAAATTGTGGCGAGGCAGTTCAATCTCTTTAATTGTGCCGCTTTTCGACCAGACAAGGATCTGTTTCCCCTCTTCAAATGAGAGAAAAGGATGAAGATGAACAGGTTCCATATAAGATAGAGGAGAAACCTGCATCTTCTGCCGCATCTCGCCGCCCGCTCGCAAATCGTCTACGCGATCCACCGTTTGGTTTCCGTTTTTGTCTTTGCTACGTAAATTTATTTTAAAAAGCGGCGTATTTTCTTTATTGTAAACCCAAAATTCCCGGGGATTATTTGCCGACACGAAGAAAGTCTGATTCTGAATATAATCGGGAAGAGGAGTTTTAAGCGACTTAGGCAAAAGAAAATCACGCTTAGAGATATATTGGAGCCACTGTCCCTCCTCTTTTTTATAGAAAAAGTATTGGTCTCTCCTACTTTCGGCGCGCCACTCGATCCCTTGGCTGTCTTTAAATGTGTAAGCATGTCCATTAGGGATCTTTAAAGGTTGTCCCCCCAACCGGGCCTCTTTGCGTAACTTAGGAAATAATTCCCGAAAAGAGAGGGAACGTAAAAGAGCCGGAGGAAGAGCAAATCCTGTGCGATCGTCGTTAATCGCTCCTCGACTCAGGTCTATTTCGATCTCGCCCGCTCGGTAGACAGGATATTCCCCGCTCCATTTACCCGCAGGAAGGGGGATCCCCTTCAAAAGGCAGATCTCATCGAGGACCGATTGAATATCCTCTCCTATTTGTTCCACAACAAAAGGGGCTCTACGCCTAAGAGCAAAACGGATCTCGTCATCGATCACGGGATCGAAACTTTCAGGAGTGAGCTGCGAATGCTCAAAGAAAAATCCAAAGACCAAAAAGCGCCTTGCGTCGGCCAAACTAATCTTTTTTTGTCTTTGCAAAGACCAGAGAAATTCGGTAGCCAAAAGGTGCCTTTGAACAGGCTCTTGGCACGTGTCAAATTTTACCTGAACGAATTGCTGAAAATCTAAGTGGGCGCATATTTGTGGTTCGAAGAGCCGCAAAGTGTGGGCTAAACGGACGAGAAAAAGGGAAGATTCCCAATCGCCGCGATCCCAGTAGCGGTGGATATGGCGGCGGAAAAAATCACCTAAAAAGGCGGGTAGATCAGGATCGGCTTTAAGGGTTTCTTTAATCCCTCGGATAAAAAAGATCTCTAAGGCTGAGCGGCATTCAAAAAAGGAGAGGAGTTCGGGAGATTTTTCAATAATCCCGAGGAGGTTCCAGATAGCCATTTTGTCCTCTAACGCTAGAAGAAAGGCCTGAAAATCCTCTACTGAAGGAAGTTGTTGTGAAGGGAGTTTCCGTTTAGCGCTTTCTACACCGCCCAAGAAAATATCGGAATAGACCCTTTTCAATGCCTTCTGGGGGTTGTCCATTACTGCTTCTTGCGTTGTATTTCCCTTATGACTATAATCTGATGACTCTGTTCCCAGCTTAAAACTGTTAGCCGCCGCTCTCATCATAGGGTGCTCAATGGGCAATCCCCAAGAAGAAAGTTTAGAGAGCCACCCAGCCTTATGCCACCCCATATGTTCTTTAAGTATTTTTTCTAACGATTGCAGCTGCCGAACTAAAAGTTCCTTATATTTAGTAGCCGGCCAATCTTTAAATTCTTTAGTCGATAGTTTTTTGTTCTGCTCACACCATACGTTGCGTCTGGCATACTGTAAATGCCAGTGCTTCAAATCTTCTTGCTCTTCATTCCTAAGCGCCGCCGCTGATAAGCGATCTCTAAAACTGATAATGGATAGCCGATGTTCGCTTATCGAAGCATACATACCATATTGTTGCGTAAAGCCACTTTCTTTCTCGTCTATACGGGTGAGATAGTCGGAGAGATTGCGAATGCGGGACAATGCCGATATCCGATCGGGAAAACAGCTGTTATTGTCTTGGATATGGAGGACTATCTGTTCGCACAACTCGGTAAGCGACTCCAATATATGAAAGCGTTCGGAGACCGAGAGGGTTAGCCAAAGGTTGTTTTTGATTTCACCCACTCCGGACTCAACCCACCCAGGAAGCGACAAAATGCTCCTCACAATCTCGTGCTGCATTTCGACGACTCGATCTTGATTTTTTTTGCCCTGCGCGGCTAGTCGTTGTAAATCGGTCGCGAGAGTTTCGGGGCGGATCTCCACTTGCATCGCCCGATAGGCGGTGTCTATCTCGTCTAAAGCGATCAGTTTCCCGTTAGCGCTAGGCTGGGCCGCTTCTCGGGCCGCAGGGATCTGTGCTACTTTCGGTTGCTCTTCGAGAAAAGGGATCTCCCCTGCGTAGGTTAAGTCGGAAGTCAGCTTTTGGATGGCCGTTGTTTCTATGGCCACTTGGGGTAAGGAGCTAAACCAAGACAGGGAAGCCTTTAAAGCAGGTCTTTCCTCTGAAGCTTTCACGTATTGCTCGATGGCGTTCAGTTCTGTCGAAATCGAAATCCAATCTTCAGTAGACAACGACCCTTTTTGATGCAGCGTATCGACGGTTTGAGAAAGGGCTTGCAGCCCCTCTTTGAGGTAGAAGCGCTGCAAGGGCAATTCCGCAAGCCCATCTTTTACCGCTTCGAAAAATTTAAAGAGTGTTTCGAGATGGAGGCGGAGTTTTTGCCGCTGCCCCGTTTTTTTGTCATACACTACATTCCATAGATTTTGGACACGGTTCAGTTGTCTTTCCGCGTGGTGATTCCCCGTTTCGCGCTCGAGGTTTTGTTCGAATAGAGGTAACAGTTTTTCTAAGGGGGATTCGGTCTGCAAATCGCCAGGCCCGTTCTCTTTCAAGTCCAGCAGACCTTTTAGAGCGAGGCCGGGTCTTCCCAAAAAATCAGATAGAATATTTGTAAAATAACCTTCCCATTCAGCACCCGCTTTATCATCGGCACTGGGAGGGAGATGCAAAGAAAGCAGCGCATGCCAAAGAGCCGGATCGGACAATTTGGCCTCTTCTATTCCACTAAAACCAATGACTGAAGAGATCTTCTCTTGCCCTTCTTGCAGAGAAAAAGAGGTCCCTGCAATCATTCCATCGCGGGAATGAACTTCCAATCGATACCCCTTCGCTTCCTTAGTCACTCGATACATCGCAAATTGCTGGGACAAGAAGGGCTGCTGCACATTTTTCAGGCAAAGACCTCCAGCCGCGAGGAGAGATTCCCCTTCTTTCAAAGCTTGAATTTCTCGACCGATTTCTGCGGCCAATTCGCCTAGCCGCTTCTGCTTTTTGTCATGCGTCCAAGAAGATTCGGCCGCTTCGAGCTTTTCACTCCAACGAGCCGCTTGCCCAATCTGTTTAACCAGCGCAGCGGGGGTCTCAGGCGAGCGTTTAAAAAAATCGGTGAGATAATTGAGTAGAACGCTCGTCGATGCGCCCATTAGATGGCGGCCCGACGAGGAGAGAACTATGTCTTCATAAAGAGCGAGTTCGAATTTTTTACACAGGCGATTTTTGATCGGATTGACGATTAACCACAGACCCGAGATCCACACAATTAGATTTAAAATATATTTTACTACATTCCAGATAGCCTGGAGCGCTTTCGATTGTTTAACCAATTTGGAGGGAAGCGGAGCGGCTCCTTTCCAATTAAGTGGCTTAGGATCTTCATGTTGAGCCAGAGGCTCCAGACGCAAAGGTGGAGCTAGAGGAGAGGCGACTTCAGGGGGTCTTTCCCCTGGGGGACGCGGTAAAGGAGTCGCTGATTCATTTACTGTCATATTTCCTCAAATTGTACAAATATTTTAACATTAAAAGTAGTTAAAATCAACCGTTTAAATGATTAGATAACTAATAATTATATTTTTAATTTAACTTAAAATACGTTCAAGATTCTTTCGTGATTCAAGAATCGGGTTCTGGCGCATACGGCTCCTCAAAAGCCAAGATTTGAGTCACGAAAAGTATAAAGCCGGTTAGATAGCAAAAAAAGGGGAACTCCCTTAGAATGTTCAAGTCTAAATAAATGGCCGGAAAATGAAACCAACAAGAACCGACATGTGGGGCTCTGATAGCGCTAAACCTTTGATTGTGATTTTGATCGGCCCCCCCGGGGCAGGAAAAGGGACCCATGCAGCCCCTTTAAGCCAAGAATTGGGACTGCCCCACATTTCTACGGGGGACCTGTTTCGAGAAAATATGCGCCAACAAACGGCTTTGGGAATTTTAGCGCAGCAGTTTATCAATCAGGGCAAGCTCGTCCCCGATGCTTTAGTCCTCGATATGCTTTTCCAACGGATCGCTCAAGACGACTGCCGACGAGGCTCGATTTTAGATGGCTTTCCTCGTACCCTCCCGCAAGCAGAGGCCCTGGAGGCCGCTCTTGGCGCCACAAATCAGATCGCGGCCCTTTACTTTGCCCTGGCCGATCCTGTCATTGTCGAGCGCCTTTCAGGACGTCTGATCTGCAAAGGATGCAGCCGTCCTTCCCATCTCATTTTCGATTCGCCCCAAATTCAGGGAAGGTGCAATTCGTGCCAACAAGAGCTCTATCAGCGCGAAGATGACAAAAAAGAGGTCGTCCTAAAGCGCCTTGAGGTGTACCATGCCCAAACTCAACCCGTGATCCATTTTTATGCGCAGCAAGAGGGGGTTCTACGCACCATCGACTGCAGTCAAAGTAAAGAACGGGTATTCCAAGAAATCGTAGAATCACTCCCCTTCTCAAACGCGCGGCTATACCCGTTCCACTTGAATGGCACTCTAGAAAACCGAATTGAAAGTCACTAAATTCAAACAAAAATGCCCGGATAACATTAATTCAACATTAA
>PLXF01000120.1 GCA_003151315.1 Parachlamydiales bacterium | reverse complement strand
TAACTTCATATAGCTCTTTCATTTCTGCTACGGTTTCTTTGAAGTCCTCACTCAGTTCGTCATAACCAGCTTCAGCAATTTTTTTAGCGATTTCTTCCGCTCTTCTTTTTATATTTTTCTGGCTTAATTCAATTTCAGAGCGCTGTTCTAAAATTATTTTATTTCTTTTGTCAAGTTCACCGGCAAAAAACGATAATTTATCTTCAACTTCCTCAGTAAATGCTGCTGATTCAAGGAGGTTTCTCGTATGTTCGTCCGAGAGTTCTTGGTTGTCTTTTTTATTAGACTCAAGTTCATCAGTTTTTTGTTTGAGTCGTTCTTCGAACATAGCGCGCAGTTCTTTCATTTCTTTTTCATGCAGCATTCGAATTCTAAGAACGTTTTGTGAGTTATCGCGTTGCGCTGAAGAAGCTTCTTCGTGTTCTTCCGTAAAATTCGCAGCCATAGCTACATGTTCTTCAAGTTGAGTCTCGAGTTCTTCGATTCGCTCTTCTAAATCCTTTTCTTGGTTAAGCCCCTCTCGCATGTTGTAGCAGAGATCAGCGTTAGTTTTTTCCAGGCTAGCTATTTTCTCTTGTGCGTGAAGGAGCTCTTCTTCCTTTTTAGCAGAGACTTCTTGCTGCGTATTAAGTTGTTCTTCTAATCGTTTAACGCTAGCTTCTAATTGTGGTGAGTATTGGGGAAGTCTTGGATTTTGCAGTTGTTGCCTGAGTTTATTCATTTCTGTTGTCAAATCGCGGTTCTCGGTGCGGAGGGCTTCGAGCGTATTACTCTTATCAGTTTGTAAACCCTTTATAGTTGAATCTAATTTGGTAATTCGATCATTACGTTCTGTTATTTGTGCTTGTAATTTAGCATTTAAATCTGTTTGATCTCGTAGTTCAGTAGCTTTAGCAAGACCATTCCTTGTGAGTACTTTATTTGTTTCACCCGCTATTACGAGCTTCCCGAGTAACTCCTCATTTTGTCCTTTTAAGGTTTCGTTCGCATTAGTAAGGCTACTATTTTTTCCTTGGAGAGCATTGTTTTTATCCCTAAGTTCTTTTATTAAAGCCTCTAATTCAGCGATTTTCGCATTCTGTGATTGCAGACCTCTTAATTGAATTTTTAGGGCTCCATTTTCCTCGTTGCCTTTTTGGGTAAGCGCTTCAATTTCTTTTCTTAATTCAGTGATCTGATTGGTTAAAGCCGTATTTTGCTTTTCGGTAGCCGCATGCGCTTGTCCCAAAGTTCCTAATTTGGCCATAAGGTTATCTAATTCATTAGTCAAGTTGTTTATAGATTCGTTGTTATTTCCAATTTTTTCTTCTAAAATTCCGATTTGCGCTAATTGGCCGTCTCTTTCAAGTTGCAGTTCGAGAAGATTTTGTCCTAATTCGCGTATATTGCCATGTAAATGGGCTAGGTCTAGATCTTTATTGCGCAACTGCTGCTGGAGTGCTGCTATATTCTCTTTAGAGGGGAGAAGGTGTCTAATTATGTCCATGAATTCGGTTTGGCGGGCGTCTAGTCTTCCTACTTGCTCTTGTGTTTGTCCTAGTTGCTCTTGTGTTTGTCTATGTAATTCTAATAGCTTCCCAAAGAGAGCTTCGAAATCTTTCGATCCGCTATTACCTGCGGGGCCAGATGATGGAGAGGGAATTGTCGTTGCATTAGTAACGGGATCAACGTTGGCTGTTTTTGGCGGCTTGAGTTCCCTAAGAATTTCGATAGCTCGTTTTACGTTATCGAGTTGCTGCAATTTGAAAAGCGCATTTTCATCATAAGAAGTATCTGCAATATCAATGGGGATATTGGGGTCTGTTTGTGTGATATTTACAATGTGGAGATGGTATTTTCCGTCGGCGCCTAATAAGGGGCGAGGTTCAAAACTCGACCATTTAATGTGTTCAGGGTCTATAGATCCTTTAATAACATTAATTATATCCCTCAGCTCTTCGCTTGCACCTGGAGTAAGCTCAACATTACGCGTAGAATACACGCCATTAATTGTTTCCGAAATGAGAGGTTTAGAAATAGTCATATAATACCAACAATCCTTTTTATCATACATTTAATTATAACATTTATTTTATTAATATTAAACAACTAATTAATAATTATAACTAATTAACTTTAAGTTGATTGCAAAAGTGTACGAGTTGGTTAGGGGCAAGATAACTATTCGGATAGGGGTATTAGATTTAAGTCATTAAACTACAAACAGCTAGAGAGGCCGTGATTCCCGACAAAAACTGATCAATTCTTACGGTTTAGCCCCTTTAAGACATCTCTGTGTCCTCTGTGCTCTCTGTGGTTAAATAACTTACGTTTATACCGCTCGTAACTCAAGAATCTGTTTTTGGAGCCATCTTCCCCCCCCATAATTTCCATCCGCAAAAATAGCCTCTATTTCTAATAGAGGGCTATTTTTGCGCCAACTATGCCTGATGAAAATTCTGGGGGCATATGGCCCCAAAAACCGATTCTTGAATCATGAGCGGTATAACCCAGCAATAATAGAAGGCCTACTGAGCTGCGGCTGCGGTAGGCATGGAGACCTCGTCAAACGTATCCCCTACAAGATCAAGGGCTTTGAACGAGGCTCCCTCTAGATCCAAATCAACTAACCACACCCCATTTCTCTTGGCCTTTTTCTCTAAGTACCACATATCCCGGGTCTTGCGAGGTTTTACGCCCCAGGAGCCGTCTCCTAGATAGAGGGTCCCGGTGTCGTCGATTTTATTGGCCTTGAGAGGGTAGGTCCGTTTAAAGGCGTGGTTGTGGTGTTCGAAGGCGACCGAGAGGTGGTAGAGGTCGAACAGGGGACACCAATGGTTGCGGATGGTTTTAGGGATGAGGCCGTCATAAGGGTACCAGGTGGGGTAGGCCCCTATATGGTAGGCGGCGAAGAGGTGGGGGACATTAGTTCTCGAGCTTAGCGCCTTTTCGAGCCAGAGGGTCTGGCGCCCCTGGATGGGTTGGAAATGGCCCGTATCGAGGAGAAAAAGGGAGAGGTAGTCGCCGAAGTCGATGGCCCGATAAAGCTGCTTTTGGGGGAAGGCAAAAAGGGAGAAAAAGAGCTCATAATTGTCGGAGGCGATGTCGTGATTACCCGCAACAATGAGGAAGGGGATTAGCCTGCCATCGGAGGCTACAAGTTGCTCTTTCCATATAGAGAGGAAATCCAACCAGCGTGTGAGCGCTGAAGAGCGGAGGCGTAGGGTGGGGACTCCAATCGCGTAGGCGAGATCGCCGCCGATCACGACAAAATCGGGATCTTGGGAAGCGATGGTTTCATTCATCCGGCGAAAGAGCTTCGAGTTGCCATAGGCGTCGCCGCCGACGATGAAACGGATGGGGCGATCGCTGAGAGATCTAGGCATCGTGCGAAAAGAATGGGTCTCTTCGCCGATTTGGAAACGGTAAACAGAATCGGGACGTAGATGGTCGAGGGTGATCGTATGGACTAAAGGGCCCTTTTCAAGATGGATGTGGGAGGCGGTATAGCTGGCCCAGCCATGGGGCGTTTCGAGGCGAATTTCGTCGGAGGGCTCTTCTGCTGAAGTGTGCCATTGGATCGTCATCGTGGTTGCGGGGTCGCCGTACCAACTTAAGTAGATCGCAGAGATCTCGTCCCCCCAGATGAAGAGGGGGGTGAGAAGCAGAAGGATGAATACTCTCATTTCCTCAAACTAGCAGAGAGGAGAGTTTTTCCAAAACTTGTGTTTGTTGCGAGACGACCTCTTCGAATTTTTTCGGGTCTACTTCCCTTTGAGAAAGGAGGGCTAATCCATAGACACTTTTCGACATCTCTCTAGCCACTTCGTGGTGTTTTTCTTGGAGCCGCTCAATGGTTTGGATTAATTTGTTGTTGGTGTTGACAACCAGCGTTTTTTTCGTGAGGAGCTCACCCATCTCCATCCGCTGCATAGCGAAATAGTCCCGAATGCGCCATTTTTGCTCATCTAAGACGAGAAGAGCGGGAAGAGCGTCATTGGCGAGGCTTTTGGCTTCGACTTCGATTTCCGGTAGGTCGATCGCAGAGCCGATGAAGCGGGCCAGTCGAGAGGCGTAGGTTTTCCCGTCAGCGTCGAGGGTAGTTCTCTCTCGCGTGGGGTCGAGGAGGCAATCGTCGAGCGAACCGTCAATCCGTTGGAATTTGGCCACCTGTTTTTCTTCGAGATAATTGATGAGGGGAATATCGATGGCAGAATTGGCCATGACGATTTCGATCCCTTTCGCCCGATAGGACTCAAAAATAGGGGCGCCTCTTTGGTATTCAGTGGAGTAGAAAATCTTTTTTTCGCTTCCCTTGTCGGTCATCTCGGGGATCGTGGTCCAGGCGCCGTCATCTTTTTTCCAGATGAGGAACTCTTTCGCTTTTTCGTAGAATTTTTCGTCTTGGAGAATCCCTAATTTAACAACCCCTTCGATCTCTCCCCAAATCTCTTGGTAGCGCTCTTTTTCCATCTTGTAGAGGGTAGAGAGGCGATCTGAGATTTTTTTCGAGATGTGAGCGCTCAGTTGGCGGACATTTTTGTCTACCTGAAGCGAAGAGCGGGAGACGTTGAGCGGGATATCGGGGCTGTCGATTGCCCCGCGGAGCATCATGAGATAAGGGGGAAGGATGTCGCGACACTGATCGGAAACGAAGACCCGATTGCAGAAGAGCTGGATAGCCGTGTCTTTTAGGTCGTATTGAGGGCCGCCATGTTTGGGGAAATAGAGGATCCCCTGCAATTTGAACGGGTAGTCGACGTTGAGGTGGATCCAAAACATCGGATCGGGATCGGTGGGGAATAGTTTGCGGTAAAAAGCTAGGTAGTCTTGATCGGTGCAAGACGACGGGGCTCTCATCCAGAGGGGATCGCCATTGCCTAGAGGTTGTCCGTTGAGTTCAATGGGTACAGAGAAGAAGCGGGCGTAGCGATTGAGAAGTTCTTTAATTTTCCCCTCTTCGAGAAACTCTTCGCTCTCTTTGTCGAGGTGCAAAACGATATCAGTTCCCACTTTTTCTCTCTGTCCGGCCCCAATTGAATAGGTGGAGCTGCCGTCGCAAGACCAAGAGACCGGTTTTGCGTTCTCTTCATGAGATAGTGTATCGAGTTCCACTTTTGCTGCGACCATGTACGCGGAGAAAAAGCCGAGACCGAAATGGCCGATGATCGCCTCTTTATCGGAGTCTTTATAGCGGGAGAAAAACTCTTCTGCGCCGGAAAAGGCGATTTGGGCAATATATTTTTCCACTTCCGCTTCGGTCATCCCGATTCCGGTGTCGGAAATGGTCACCGTTTTTTTTGTTTTATCGATGGAGACTGCAATTTTATATTCGGCGTCTCCCCCTTTAGTAGCGCCGCTATCGCGCAAGATTTTCAATTTCTGGATCGCATCGGAGGCGTTGGAGATCAGTTCGCGCAAGAAGATTTCCCGATCGGAGTAGAGCCATTTTTTAATAATCGGCAAAATATTTTCGCTGTGAATCTTTAATTGGCTTTCTCTCATTGTTTTTCCCCTTTGTTTATTACAAATAAACCAAAATGTTTGCCTGTTTTTTTACCTGATTTTCGATTATTTTTCTAGAAGTTTTCCGTTTGATGGGGTAAAATTTTCTTTGGCATCCATCCATGAAAATTTTTATAGCGCAACTCAACCCGACTATCGGGGACTTTCAGGGCAATACGGGGAAAATCGTAGAGGCGCTCCAACGCGCTAAAAAAAATAGGGCGGATATCGTCCTTTTCCCAGAATTGACGATCACGGGCTACCCACCAGAGGATCTCCTCTTGGATGAAGAATTTATCGATGCGGCCTATGGGCAGCTTGAGGTGATCCGCCCTTTGACAAAAGGGCTCTTTGTCGCGGTGGGATTGCCTCGCAAAAATCCTCTTAAACGGGAAAAGGGACTCTTTAATAGTGCGGCTGTGTTTAGCGACGGCGAGCTGATCGGTTTTAAGGACAAGAGGCTTCTTCCTACGTATGATGTTTTTGATGAGAGGCGCTATTTTGAGCCCGGAAAAGGGGAGCCGCTCTTCACTTTTCTCGGCCGCCGCATTGGGATCACTATTTGTGAAGATGTATGGCGCCATTCGGGAACGGTGGGGTACACCGACTATCTATCAGATCCCGTTTTAGATCTGCAACTCGAGCGGCCCGATCTGCTGCTCAATTTGTCTGCATCTCCTTACTATTTTGAACGGAAAGATGTGAGGGCGTCGGTCCTTGCGGAAACGGCGAAAACGCTCTGCTGTCCCGTTGTGATGTGCAACCAAGTGGGAGCTAACGATAAGCTCATTTTTGATGGCCATAGTTTATTTCTCAATGAAAAGGGAGAGGTGATCCAGGTAGCGAAAGGGTTTGTTGAAGATGATCTTATCGTCGACCTCGATGTGCCTCTTTGCCCTTGCCGCGCGCCAGAAAATGGGATCGGCGATCTCTACAAAGCCCTCGTTTTAGGTGTGCGCGACTATTTTTATAAGCAAGGGTTTACCCGCGCCATTTTAGGGTTGTCGGGGGGAATTGATTCGGCCCTCGTCGCATCGATTGCTAAAGACGCATTAGGCTCTGAAAATGTGTTATGTGTGGCACTGCCCACCCGATATTCTTCGCAGGGAAGCGCTTCCGATGCAAAAGAGCAGGCCTCTTTTTTAGGAATTGAGCTGCGCACGATCGATATCGATCCGATCTACCAAAGTTATTTAGCCTTACTTGAGCCCCATTTTAACGATCTCCCTTTTGATGCCACGGAGGAAAATCTTCAGACAAGAATTCGGGGGATGGTTCTGATGGCTCTGTCCAATAAGTTGGGATTTATCCTTCTCAATACGGGGAATAAAAGTGAAATGGCGATGGGGTATACGACCCTTTATGGCGATATGTGTGGGGGGCTTGGTGTTCTTCACGATGTGACGAAGCTGAATATCTATCAATTGGCCGAATATCTCAATCGAAAACAGCGGGTCATTTCTGAAGCCATTATTAAAAAGGTCCCTTCAGCCGAATTGCGCCCCAACCAGACCGATCAAGACACTCTGCCCCCTTTTAAGCGGCTCGATCCGGTTATTGAGGGATACATCGAAAAGCGCCTGCCGCTTCTAACGATTGCAACCGAGCAAACATGCTCCCTCGAAGAGGTGCAGGCGATTGTTCGGCAAATTCACATAGCGGAATACAAAAGACGCCAAGCGCCGATTGGCCTGCGCGTCACGCAAAAAGCCTTTAGCAAAGGGCGCAATGTCCCCATTGTTCAAAAATGGCGATTCCCATCATCATGAGCAGAAATCTTCTTCTCGCTTTTTATAGATATGCCGCCTGATGAGATCGTCATGGAGGGGATCGTGTTCTACAGCTAAATAGTTTGTGCAATC
>PLXF01000040.1 GCA_003151315.1 Parachlamydiales bacterium | reverse complement strand
ATATTTGTAAAAATTTTTGCGGCTCAGCGGCTCAGCGGCTCAGCGGCTCAGCGTTAAATTTTCGTCACCCATTACGTTTCGAAAGAGGTCTATTGTTTTGGGGATATGTAAAATTTGAGACCGTGATAGAGATGAATTACGGTTTTATCTCCTTGATCCAATTGCCAATTCACTAACCTTAAAGGTGTGTAAATGTGATCTTTTTCGGAGTTGAAAAGATCTTTTAATCCAGTCATAAAAGATTGAAAATAGGTAAGTCTGTCTCTATTATCCACCTTATTTTCGTCAGAAGAAGGGGTGTGCGCATATTTTGCTCCACAAGCCATAAGAAGTGAATTTGTAATTAAAGTAGCCATCTTATTGCTGAACCAGTCAAGTCCTTGAAAAAAAAGTCCGAGTAGGGGAATTGCTGCAAGTATTTTAAAAACCCAATATACAGCTCGTTTAATTTTATTTAAAACAGGTCCAATTATTGTAAGATCACTAATGTTGTCCCAGAGAGCGCTCCTAATGGAACATTTGAAGTCAGGAACAGCTATTCCTGCGCTCTTCATTATATCGGCTGTATAAGTAACACAGTTTTGGTGTACTCGATTAAAGCGCAAGTGTGTAGAAGTATAAACTTTAATTCTTTCAAGTGCGCAAGTAAAGCTATTTTCAGAAATAGGTATGGTTGTAACTCGACGAGAAGAAAAGGAAGCAAATTCATCATAGTCTAAAGTTGTAATAGCTGCATCATAGTTGCCGACAAGCCTTTGATCTGGAAATTTAGGCACAGAAGATGGAGTTTCAAATCCTAATGAGTATACCCAGCCTTTATTATCGATCAGTCGTAACCCGACGTGAGACATCTTTTTAAATACCGAGTTATTATGACTTGTAAAAACTTGTATGGCATATTGATCATTTTTTAGATTAAGATTTTCCTGCTCTCCTTTGGACAGTTGGTAAATGGGGCGCACTTGATTATTACGAGATTCGGGAACTAAACCAAATCGGTCTGGGCTACTTGGGTCGTAAAAATAGTTCCATTCCTGATTAGTTTGTTTGCAAAGGATTTCTCTCTTGTCAAAATTATAACATATTCGTTTGCTTATTTCTTCCCAACGGGTCCAGTTACCCTCCATAAGGAGGCAGGGGTGATCTCCGTCCATACGAATGCCCTCTTTAAGGGGATGACTTTCGGGGAGAGAAGATTGTTGATAGGCCTCAATAGATTTGAAAATTTTAGAAATCCGGAGAAATTGGCAAAAATCAAAATGGGTATCGATTAATTGGATTCGATCTTGCCAACCAAATTGGATCCATTTTTTTTTAAGCGCTTCTTTTTGTTTTAATACGGACTTTTCTACCGAGTTTGAGCAAATTTTTACGCACATAAATTCCTATATTAATTTTTTATTTACACTTCAATTTGGCCTGCATGTTTTTCTTTGTATTTAATAATTTCAAAATAATGAGCGCCAAATTTAAGGAAAGAGATTGTAATTCCTAGTATTTTGCTATGCCCATGTGTTTCAATTCCATGAGTAAGGCAATTGTCTCCATAGTGTCTTTTTAAATAATTTGTGGGATTTTTTAAGGAAGGTAGTTCTAAATCGCCAAATTGACAATATTCGAATCCTTCCTGGAATTCCTCCCGCGTAATAAAGCTATTAGACCAATTAGCGCGTGCATAAGCAGTGTCGTATGTGAAGGAACCGTCGGACATTTCAGAGCAAACGAAAATATCGATATCCGCAGGATCAGATTTGGGGGAGTCGGGAAAAAGCTCTTCTATTTTTTTATCTGTAAATTTACATTTATAAATACTATTAAAGCGCAAGCTACGATCTAATTCGATACCCTCAAGTTGGAGTGCGCTCTCAAGTTTAAGAAAACCCCTCTCGTCGAAAATCGCTAAATCGCAATCGTCATCCCAAGGAATGATACCTTTGTGTCTCGCTGCGCCAAGCGCGCTTCCGTCGAATAATATAAATTTAGGTATATTTCTAGCGTCTACAAAACCATGTTCTAAACATACTTTTTTCAAAAGTTCTAATAATTTGTAGTATTGTTTAATTTTATTTCCATTTGCTAAGCAGATCTTTGCTGTTTCATCTGTTGCTATAATATGTTTATGTGGCAAAAGGAGACCGATTCCTTTGAGGGTCATTCCAATAATTGTGAGGGGAAGTGAAATGATAGCTAACGCCACAGATGTCACTTTTTTCCAAAGAATAGATTCGTTTGCTTTATGTCTGATTGAAAAGGTCCCTACAACATGGGAAATAGGAATCAAAAACATATTGCCCATAGTTTCCCATGAATTAAGTTGATGGTGTGGCTTGGGGGGCGTATTGTTTAATAAAAAATTTTCCAAAGAATTCATAATATTATTACCCTTGGTTGAAATTATGCACTAACATAAGCACTAGGAATCGGTAAAGGCTCTACGCTAGGAGGTGTTACAACTAAATCGTTTGCTAGAGGATCTTCTATTTCTAAAGCCGCTGGTAGTTGTCCGGAGAGTTTTTCTCTTCGTTCTTGAAAAGCAGCGTCTTTACGACTGTTTTCGACCAGTTCTTTAATGATTAGTATCGATTTTTCTTTCGAGCGATAATTGGCATAGTGCTCGCCGCTTGCCGCGACTTGCGGATTAAAAGGAGCTGTCAGCATTTCGAGCACCTTTTCAGGAAGTTCTCGTTCCTTTTTAAAAGAGCGACCTAACTGCTTTTCGACAAGAAAATCGAGGTTCCTTTGTTCGTGAGGAATGCCGCTCATCTCAGAGACGAGAGCGGGGATCCCCCTCGCGATGGCTTCAGAAAGAGTTCCTCCACCCGCTTTAGCGGAAATTAGAAGACCTTTGTTTTCTTCCAGAGCTCCCATGGCAAATAGTTCACCTAGTTCTTTTTCCGCCGTCCAGCCAAAAGCTGTTGCTTGGAAATTGTCCCTATTTAGGTTCCTAAAGTAAGCGTCAAGAACCTCTTTTTTCTGCTCGTTTTTTCCGCATATGGCAAAAAGGTGGATTTTCGGCCCTTCCTTGGAGTATCTTTTAGCCAGCGTTTCCGCCATTGTATTGGAGACCCCTTCACCGCCGCAGAGCAAAACAACTACGCGTGCATCAAAGGCTAAATTGTATGTTTGGTTATAATGGGTTCTGATATCTAATAGTTCTTGTTGTGTATAGTGTTTTAAAAACACATCTCGCACGGAAAATCCAACTTCTACGATTTGTTCTGGTTCCAATGCTCCATTCAATACTCGAGCCTCTCTAACGACATCACGAGCCATTACACCATGCCGATAATGGGGATTTTCCACATCTTTTTGAAAATCGAATACCTGATAATCTAAATCGGTACCAATTTCTAAATGGGCTTGACCCAGTCTGCTACTTGCTTTTTCCGCTGTGGAAGAGTTTCTTTGGAAGCAAGTTATAGCCAAATCTGTGTGAGCGCGCGATAGCAATGAGAGGGCGAAGCAGTTAATTTTTGCTTCACGTACCTCAGGTTTTTCTGGGCCACTGCTCACCCAGCCCAACAGACGAATTAGAGTAAAGTGGTTGTTTTTTAAGAGCCATTGACTCCATTCGGCACTAGAATATCCTGTCCATTTGCGATAATTATAATAGGCTTCAAATACTTCCTCATCCGCCTCTATTTTGTAAGCATGCCCTCCCCGCTCAGCTATTCGTTGACTTATGGCATGCTGTACAACATTGTGCCCACCGCCATAAGATTGGCTAAAGAGGACGGCAGATGTGTGTTGCGGAAGTTCTCCGCGCATTTCTTGTTTCTGATGCTCAACTAGGAACTTATCTTTTCCTAGAATGCCCGGGGCTAGCATTTTAAGGCTTTGATCGTCCCCTTGTGTTTTAATATGACACCCGCAATAACGGTGTAACGTTTCTCTTAACTTGTCGCTAAAAGCATCGTCGAGTTTGCGCAGCAGAGCCACAAGCCGACCTGAATAGGCTGCCCTTTGCACATTAGTCCCTGGCAGTTGTTTTAATTCTTCGAGAGTTTTTAAACTACTCTGATACAATTCATCCGCTATCTCTAGCAACTCTTGGGTGGGACGTGTTTGTAATTGATCGATAAGAGCATCTATTTTATCTGAGGTTTGAGATGTTAGTTCTTCGAATTTATTTGAGGTTTCATCGATAGATCTCAATAGATCTTCAGGATTTTCTCTTTTTTTAAGGAGGGACACTTGTAATTGCAATTCATGAAAGTACAGTTTTTCGAAGTAGGACTGAGATTGCAGGTTCTTTATATGGAAAGAGTTGATGTATTTTTTTTGGGCAGGGTTCTGGAGGACTAGGGGTTTGGCGACACATGTTTTTAAGTTTGTGAAAAACCTTACTATTATTTGCCAAATTTTTTTAATTAAAGAAATTATTTTATTTTCACTTCTAATTATTTTAATTTTCGAGTCTGGAGTTAAATGTTCTGGTTCTATAGGTGAAACTAGAGACGCTCCTTCGCACGGTCTAATTACTGTATTTCCTGAACAAATCATTATAATTTCCATTTTGATTTACTATGCTTAATTTTAAAGAAAATCAAACTAAAAATCAATGGTTAAATATATTTTGTATAATTATTTATATTAACTATTTTATTGAATTTAGGGATTGTTGAGGTTGAAAATAGTTTTAAAAAATTACTTTTAATTTATACCGATTCGTAACTATTCAGAAAGGGGTAATTAGATTAAGTTATTGAACCACAGAGGTCGCAGAGAGCACAGAGGCCGCGAAACGCGGCTAAAAATGATCGATCCCTTCGTTTTTAGCTCCTTTCAGACTTCTCTGTGATCTCTGTGGTTCAACAACTTACGTTTAATCTAGAGGTATCTGAATAGTTACCCCGATTCCCTATGGCCTACTTTTTAACTATGTCCTGCAAAAAGTGACGATTCGTCCTAATAATTAGTCCAATAAGGGTGATTTTCAACTTTACAATACTTTCCTTTTTGAGGATCCCAGATTTTAGTGGGTCCTAAGTCTTCGTCATAAATATTTTTGAGATATCTCTCCCGATTTTGGGGAATAGAAACCTCTATACCATCAAATTGGGCCCGTTTTAAAGGAAATAGCACAGCTGCGGGGATCGGTGTATTTAGTTGGGCTACTTCTCGAATATTCAAAGCGTGGGGCATATACCATTTGTTATAATGGGGAGAAAGATAGTGAAATTGATCTTTTTCTCTCCGGTAGTGGTAAATATCGATTAAAGATTTAGACTCTTTTATATACATTTTTATGAATGTACGCGGTTTATCTGCAGTTGACCAATCCATAATTTGGTATCTTTGGGAAAAATCGGGGTCGCGGCCGGCTCTCATCACATCTTCATGGTCTTCTTGGCAAATGGCTATATCCACATCTTCATCCCATGGAATAACCCCTTCATGGCGATGGCTACCCAATAAAGAGCCGGCATCGAGCCAGTAGGGGATGTTATGTTTATCCAAAAGAGCTACGAGGTCTTTCAAGGCTAAGAGGTTTTTTTGCATGACGGGAGGCAGCGCTGCAATTTCCTCTTGCTGTTCGATTGTTATCCCATTTCCTAAAAGCGGCGCCAGCTCTGTTCTTTGTTTATCTGGGAGCGCTTGTTTAGGTCGAATGAATCGGGTTACAGTCTCGATCTTTTCTGCAATGGATGAGGGAGGCAGCCTTGGGTTTACGATGTGGGATTTGGCATAAACGGTAATCGCTCTGTGGTGTTGTTTTGCCCCTTCTCCTAGTAAACTTAAGCCTTTACATGTGGCGCCCATTAAAAGAGAGAGGGGAAGCAAAAGAATTGAAGCTACGATTTTTAACATTTCAATCGCTACGGGATCGGGTACAGGAAAAACGCTGTCACATTGTAAAGTGGGACTAGATTTTGGGTCGGTTGTGATGGGGGAGTATCTTTTACCTCCGCAAAGGTATTGGTAAGGACTTAAAAATAGATTTCCCGCTTTTTCCAGTCCGCGAGCATCTCCATGAGCCATATTTAAAAAAACGTTTTCTTTCATCTGGAAATAACCCGCGACTACAGGCATTCCTAGATGTTTCATTGTTTCCATGCGACTCATGCGACCTCTGCAGTAAAATGTTTTTTTAAAAATTCGATGGCTTTCGTTTGCGTTGCCTCATCCCACGAACTAAAGTGGGTAGAATTTTCGGGAAGGAGGACGTATTCTTTTTTTCCTTCGGGGAATTTGTCATAAAACTCTTGTGCCAGATTTCTTTTAGAGCGGTGTAATAGTGCGTCTTTTCCTAGAGGTGGAGAAAAAAAGAGGACGGAACCTGCAAAATTAGCTACTTTTTCTGCGCTTTTCACATTGTATTCAGCTAGAAGCTTTCGTTTAACAAAGGGGAGTTTCGCCCAACATCCCGCCAAATTTTCTGCCATTTCGTTCCCATCTTCAAACCCTCTATCTACGATGAGCGCGATGGGAGGTTCGATGTCCACGGCAACGGCAGGAGCGATATGAGCGCCGATAGAGTAGCTGTTAAAGGCGAGCTTTGCCTGGGGGTAATCCTCTTTGAGGCGTTTGATTAAACGTTTCAAATCCTCCTCGAATGCCGATAAGCTCATAGCCGAAGGGTTGAATAGTACAATATCCCATCCCTCATCAACAAAGGCTTTGTACTGTCTTGGATTGAGTTCTTGGTAGGGCTTTGCTGTAATAAAGACCAGGGTATGTTTACAGGGATTTTCTTTGGCCGGTATGCGGAGCGCATCTAAAAAAGTGTTGCTAGCTGGAATTATTATCCCTTCTATGGGTTTAGCCCCTTTTTGAATCAGCTCTTTTCTTCAATTAGATAATACCGAATCTTTAGCTAAAATGAAGGCGGAAAAGAAGGCAAATTGGATTATTTTCTTGGGTAGCCATTCTGTGAAGAAGTGGTGGAGTTGGATAAAGGGGAAGCACAACACTTTCAATATAAATATCGCTACTTTTTTAGCCGTTATACAGCAGCTTTCTTTAGTTTTTTCCACAGGAGGACTCAGAACTATCGCACGAGCTTCTTCCAATATCTCCACAGCGGCGTTTTGTAGATTGTCCCTAAAATGAAATTGCCCAGGTCTCTCTTCCCGAAATGTTGTCAGTGCTTGGAGATACTTTTCGTGGGTGGCATCGGTTAACATTTCATCTAAAGCGCTGCCGATCTCCCGGAGATTAAAAATCCCTTTTCCTAGGCCATATTGTTCGGCGAACCCAATATTCATCCCTTCCCAGGGAATATGACCGGCGGTGTCGTCTAAAAGAAGGGGTACTTTTTGCACAAGGGCCTCGTTAAATGTGCCGGGACCTGGTTTTGTTATAATGCAGCGAGCGATCGAGTAGAATTTATGGACATCTTTTCTAAATCCTTGAATGTCGAAAGAGAGAGCCCCTTTGATAAAACGTTTTTTATGTCCATCAACCTCTTCCGTAAATCCCATATCCTGTAAGAGCTTTTCAAGGGCCTGTTTCATCGCCTCTTGCCTGCCGCACAGAACTACGTAGTGGGCCGGCCTGTCCAGGGCGATAATTTCTTTCACATAAGCATAGTTGCCTTGAGAGCCTAAAGATCCTCCCACCATCAACAGGATTAGCTTTTTCCCCTCAGGAACGAAGAGCTCTTGTCGTAATTGTTGCCGTTCCTCAATTGCAACGTCGCGAGAAAATTCAGGACGGATGGGGTATCCAAGTGCTAAGACCTTTGTCTTATCTACCCCAGGATGGATGGTGTTCACGATCTCTTGGCAGAAATAAGGGATAATGTATCTATGGGGGGCTAGGGGAGTTGTAGGCCAATGATGGGAATAGAGACTATTGTCCATGTCTGCTGTGACAGTTAGAACGGGTATATTATAACTAGCCGCTGCTCGTAATAGAGCAGAGTTAATAAGCGGGGCTGCCGAAACAATAAGGTGAGGATTAAATTCTCTGATATAAGCATCCAATTTGCCCTGCATATCAGCCTCTTTCCAGCTCGCAAATTGTCGGCCGAGTTTCAGGGCTACCGCCATGTATCGGAACTCTTGTTTTTCCGCAGCTTTTCGGTGAATAGCGAGTCCCCACGAGCCTGTGGGGAGTAAAGAATCGACCAGTTCGTCATGTTTTCCGCCCGTCAAGATGTGTGCAAGAGGGAAACGATTTTGAAGAGCTTCTTTGATTGCTGAAGCGATAATTTCAAGCCCACCACACTTAGAGGTCAAAACAGCTACGCGAAGCTGCTTTTCGTTAAGGTTATGTTCTTGAATAGGAGAAGAATTTAATCCAGTAGAAAGAATGGGTTTTATTGACATAATAGAGCAAGTTTAGCCACAGTATTGACAAAAAATCAATTTAAAGATTTTATGTCCAAAAAATTAAAAAATTTTTCATACCTTTTGTAATTCAAGAATCGGCTTTTGGAANNTGTACCGCTCGTAATTCAAGAATCGGCTTTTGGAAACCATCTGCACCCATAATTTCCATCCGTAAAAATGGCCTCTATTTCTAATAGAGGCCATTTTTACGTCGGCTACGCCTGATGAAAATTCTGGGCGCACAGGGCTCCCAAAAATCGATTCTTAAATCACGAACTGTATACTTTAAATTTACCTAATATAATTTAACGATGGTTTTGTATAATATAAATTATTTTATAATAAACATTAATTTAATTCACTTTTAAAATGAATTAAGTTAAAATCGTTGTAATAATGTTGGATGTGAAAATGCTTGAAATTCAAGGTTTACCGCCTGCTGGCTATAAGCACCCTCTTGCTGTTGAAACTAGATCTCCGCTTAAGTTGTTGTGTTTAAATATAGCTAAGCTTGTTCGCGCGGTTTTTTCTTTTTTAAAAAATATAGTTGTCTCAGGAGTAAGGTGCATTCGTTCTTGTTTTTCGGTTAAAAAGAAATTAATTGGCCTTCAAGTTTTAAAAAGCCTCATCGAAGCTATACCGACTAATGGAAAAATAATTTTAAAAGATCTGTTAAGCGAGGGCGGTTATTCAAATAAAATTAGCGACTTAACTTTCATGGAAAATAGCATTGATTTTTCCAAAATAGATTTGACTGGAGTCGTATTCTCTAAATGTGATTTTGAGTGGGTTCTTTTCGGAGAAGCACAAATTCGAGATAGTAAATTTTTACACTGCAATTTTCAACATGCTTATTTTGGAAAATCTACAATTGAAAATTCTACTTTCGAAAAATGTGAAATTGTTAGCTGTATGTTTTCTTTCTCCAATTTACAAAGAGTTACATTCAACGCTTCGTCCATTGTCTATTCGTCTTTTGAAGGGGCGCAAATATCGGATAGCAAAATAAATCATTGTTGTTTAAAAGGAACGCATTTCTTTGATTCCACAATTAAAGAAACACAGATCAATATTTCCAATTTGGAAGAGACGATTTTTTTTGAGTCGAAAAACTTCTTTACGATCGACGAAGTATCCAACCTAACACATGTAATTTCTAAACCCGTCATCGCTTTAATACGCCCCTCTAAAAAAAGGGGAGTGTCTCTTCCTAGAGTATATCAAAAATTAATTGCCTCTGGTTCTACTCCACTTTTATTTTCTGCTTATGCTGAAAACATAGATTTATCTATTTTACGACAAGAGGTGCAATCTTCATTTAATGCTTTTAATCCCAATACAGAAATTTCGCTTCCGATTTATCATATCCAAAGGGCATTAAATACTTCTGATATAGAGACTTCCTCTACTATTTTTAAAAGAGTTGCCTCCATGGCACGACATGTAAACGGCTTTCTTTTGCCGGGAGGGGAAGACATCTCCTCTGAGTGGTATGGTGAAGAGAGCCAATCCTTAGATGAGGAGAGTTTGAGTAGATCTGTATTAGAATTCAGTCTCATGACCGTTGCTCGCGAGCGGGGCATTCCTTTAATGGGTATTTGTAAGGGGCATGAAGCCCTTGGGATATTTCATGGAGGAAAGCTGAAAGAAGTACATGGTTTTGAGGATGTTACTCAAGAGATAGATTTGCACCAATACAAAACTTTTGGCTTAATGGCAGGTATATTTAAAAAAGAAAACGCGAATATTAGAAGTGTTGTCTCTTATCATTTCGGATTAATAGAACCTCTTCCTGAGGCGATGAATTCTATTGGCGATTTAGAGGTTGTGTCCAGCATTTCAGGGATTGTCAACGCAATGGAACCAAAACTAGGGGGCAGCTCTCCCGTAATTTCAATCCAATTTCACCCTGAATTTCGCATACAAGCGCCGGTTGCAGACTCTGTGAAAAGAGCTTTTTTGGATTCTTATCTGGCTGTGGCAATGAATCCTGAAAATGACAGATTTTGGGACGTATGGGCGCAGGTTACTTCTGTTCATCAAAATAAGCAGGCTCTAATGCAGCGGATTCGAGCTCGAGTTATACCTCTCGTGACTCAATAATTGGCTTTTGAGTCACGAGAGGTATATCCACCCCTATCTAACCTTTCTTTTTAAGAAGGTATTCCTCTAACGGTCCTTGGAAGTAATGGATTCCGTCTTCTTCGAAGGCGATGATTTTGGTGGCGAAATCGTCGATAAGACCCCGGTCATGCGAGGCGACAACGGCGGTCCCTTTAAAATCTTCAAGACCCCAAGCGAGTGCAGAAACGGCCTCTAGGTCCAGGTGGTTATTGGGCTCATCCAAGAGTAAAATATTGGGAGTTGTTAGAATTAATCCTCCCAAGAGAAGCCGAGCTGTCTCTCCGCCGGAAAGGGTCCTCACCGGTTTGAAGGCATCGTCGCCGGAAAAGAGCATTTTGCCCAGAACGCCTCGAGCATCTTGATCGAAGACGATCTCTTTGCGTCCTTTGAGCCAGTCAAAGGCGTTACGATCGGTGTGTTTATCGATCACATCGTCGTGGTTTTGGGGAAAATAGCCAATATCGAGTTGATGGCCGTGTACGACTTTTCCCGAATCGGGGAGAAGGACGCCAGCTAAAAGCTTGAGAAGCGTCGTTTTCCCTCGACCGTTGTTTCCGATCAGGGCAATCTTGTCTCCGCGTTGGATCTCGCAGGTAAAATTGCGGATGACCGGCTCTCCTCCGTATCCTTTCGAGACGTTATCGAGTTTGATCGCAATCTGTCCCGATTGTTTTTCGGGCTGGGGGAAACGGATATAAGGGCGCTGGATATTCGATTTTTTGAGATCGGGGGGCTGCAATCGACCGATTTCTCTCACGCGGGATTGCACTTGGCTGGCGCGAGTCCCTGCGCCGAATTTGGCGACGAATTCTCTTAGTTGAGAGATTTTCTTCTCTTTCGCTTTGTTCTCATCTTCTGCGCGGGAGCGGACGGCTATTTTCATGACGAGCATCGCGTCGTAGTTGCCTGGATAGGCGATGATTGTGTCGTAATCGATATCGGCGATCTGGGTGCAGACCGAGTTGAGGAAATAGCGGTCATGGCTCACCACGACGAGGGCGCCGGTGTACCTGCGCAAAAATTCTTCGAGCCAGGAGATCGATTCGAGGTCAAGGTGGTTGGTGGGCTCGTCGAGAAGGAG
>PLXF01000023.1 GCA_003151315.1 Parachlamydiales bacterium | reverse complement strand
ATGAATTTGTGGGAGACCCCGCAGAGATCCCTGAGCTTACTTGGGAAGGACTGATCGATTTCCACCGCTCCTTTTACCACCCATCCCGCTGTCTCTTTTTCTTTTATGGATCGCTCCCTTTGGCTAAACACCTCGACTTTCTTTTAGATGAGCTCTTAGAAAAAAAAGGGATTCACAAACTCCCTCCTCTTCCACCTATGGCCAAACAGCCCCGCTTTAAAGCTCCTCGAGAAGCGACAGGCCGTTTCGGAATCGCCCCTTCCGAATCTCTAGAAAAAAAGGCGATGGTTGCCATTAGCTGGCTAACAGCCNNCGGAACAGACCGATCTATTGGCTTTAAGCCTCGCCGATAGCATCCTAATGGATACCGACGCCTCTCCTTTGAAAAAGGCACTCCTTAAATCGGGCTATTGCGCCCAAGCCGATTCCTCTTTAGACCTCGAAATGAGCGAAGCGCCCTTTACAATCGTTTGCAAAGGATGTCATGCCGATGGAGCGCGTCAGCTTCGGGACTATCTCTTTTCCTCGCTAGAAGAAATTATTGCGCACCCGTTTTCTCCCGAAAAAATTGAAGCGGCTCTCCACCAACTCGAGTTCGATCGGACCGAAATTGGGGCCGAGGGAATCCCGTTTGGCTTAACTCTATTTTTCCGCTCAGCATTGCCCAAACAGCACGGAGTGGAACCGGAAAACGCTTTACTCATCCACTCTCTATTCAACGACCTGCGAGCCCGAGTAACCCAACCCGATTTCCTCCCGAATGTGATTAGAAAATATCTTCTCGACAACCCCCACGGCGTCCTCCTCACGATGCTCCCCGATCCTCAGCTCGACCAAGAAGAGGCTGCCGAGGAGCGGAAAAAACTCGATGTGATCCGGGCAAAAATGACAGATGCCGAGGCCGAGGCTATTGTTCGGCAATCGAAACACTTAGCGCAATTTCAAGAAGAGCAAGAGGGGCAATCTCTCGACTGCCTCCCTAAGGTTACTTTAGCTGACGTCCCTCGCAAAACAATCGACATCCCGCTGCATAAAGAAAAGGTGAGGCATCTCGAAGTTTTTCACACCGAATGCTTCACGAACCAGATCCTATATGCCGATCTCGTATTTGATCTACCCGATTTTTCTGCAGAAGAGCTCCCTTTAGTATCCCTCTTTTCTCGGGTATTTACCGATTTAGGATGTGGCGGCCGCAATTACGAAAAGAATCTAGAGCTGCTAGAAGCCTGCACAGGAGGGGCCGATGCCAACCTTTCTCTCCATCCTACATATCCCGATTCTAACCAGTGCAAACCCTCCTTTTCCATCCGAATTAAAGCGTTAAAACACAATATTAAACGCCTATTTGAACTGCTAGGCGATTTTGCCCAAGGGGTTGATTTTGACGACGAAGAGCGGCTAAAAGAGTGGCTTTTGCAACATGCGATTGAACTGCAAAACCGCCTGACAAAAAACGCTCTCAATTATGCCGTGCAGATGGGTCTCAGCGCCCACTCCTCCCCCTCCTTTGTCTACAACGCTTGGTATGGCCTTCCCTACTACCACGCAGTTAAAGAGTGGATAAAAAATGTCGATTGGATTGATCACTTAAAAAAAATCCAACAGCAAATCCTGCAAGGCTCTGCCCGCCTGATTTTGTCTTGCGAAAAAGAGCAGATGGAAGAAATTAGAAAACACAACTTCTATTCCCTGCCCGAAAAGCTATCTCAAAAAATAAGCTCTCCTTGGACAGGCGATTATGAGCTCCCCTCGGTCTCCTCACATGCGCGCCTGATCGCCTCTCCGGTGGCTTTCACCGCACAAGTACTTGNNCTACTCGTTCTCGCAGCAGATCTCCTCGACAATGTGGTGCTCCATACCGAAATTCGGGAAAAAGGGGGCGCCTATGGCAGCGGAGCGGTCTATACCCCCGCCATCGGCAACTACTACCTCTATTCCTATCGAGATCCCAATTTATCGAAAACCTTAGTCACCTTCCAAAGCGCGCTCAAACGGATCGCCAACGGAGATTTCGACGAAGAGGATCTGCTCGAAGCCAAATTAGGAGTGATCCAAACGCTTGACACTCCCATCCCTCCATCGAGCCGAGCCATGACCGCCTATTCTTGGGAAAGGATCGGCAGAACGAAAGAAGCCCGCCAACAATTCCGCGAAGCGATTTTAGAAGCTACAGTAGATCAGGTAGCCGATGCCGTGAATAGGCGCTTACAAGGGCAAAACTGGGCCACTTTTTCCTTCTTGGGAGAAGAGCTCTATGAAAAAGAGAAAGGAAAGATCCCTTTTGAATTCCCCTCCTTTTCTGTCTAAAAGTGTTCAACTCGACTTTGCAATTTTTTTAGCCCGATTGACTTGGCCTTATGCCCTCGGACGTTTGGCCTTTGGCCAGAGTCCAGTTTTTAACCCCTTCCAGGTTAAATAAACGCCTCAGAGGACATATAGGCCAAGGCAATCGGACTAAAAAAGTTGCAAAGTCGAGTTTCTTGAATTTTTCCCCCGCTCTTAGTATCCTCAAAGATTATCGGGAGGTTTTTTATGATTCACAGTCGACACTTACTTGCGCTTCTGATCGGAGCTTATACACTCACTGGACTGCCTTGCAACGCGGCGGCTCAAACTAAAAACTCAAACGGTGCAGCCTTATTAGAACAGACGTCGCAAGCATTTACGCAGATCGCTAAAAAAGCGATGCCCGCTACCATCTTTATCAAAGTAACCCTTTCTCAGCCGCAAGCCCCCGAATTCCAAAATCCGTTCGATATGTACGGGGATGACTTTTTCCGCAAGTTTTTCGGCGGACAATCCCCTTTCGGCCCTCCCCAAATACCGCAACAACAACCGCAACAGCAGCAAACGGCGGGCGGTTCAGGATTTTTCATCTCGGCCAATGGATACATTGTCACAAACAATCACGTCATTAAAGACGCTACCCAAATTTTAGCCGTTCTCAATGACGGTCGAGAGCTCACAGCAACCGTGGTAGGGGCCGATCCCCGCACCGATCTAGCTGTTTTGAAGGTGGAAGGGAGCGATTTTCCTTACCTTAAATTTGGCGATTCAGACGAATTGGAAATTGGTGAGTGGGTAGTGGCCATTGGCAATCCGTTCGCTTTAGAGGCCAGCCTTACCGTCGGCGTTGTAAGCGCCAAAGGACGGCAAGATTTAGGGATTGCCGCCTTTGAAGATTTTATCCAAACTGACGCGGCGATTAATCCGGGCAATTCAGGAGGCCCCTTATTAAATCTCCAGGCAGAGGTCATCGGAGTCAATACAGCTATTATGACGCGCAGCGGCGGCTACATGGGAATCGGCCTTTCAATTCCTAGTAAAATGGCAAAAAACGTGATCGATCAAATCGTCGATACGGGAGCTGTAAAAAGGGCCTACTTAGGGATCGTCCTTCAGCCTTTGGATAAAGAGATGGCCGAAGCGATGAATCTCGACAAACAAGAGGGGATCTTAATTTCCGAAGTGATCAAAGGCTCTCCGGCCGATAAAGCGGGAATTATGCAAGGGGATATTATCACCTCCTACAACGACAAAAACGCGAAAAATATCGCCAAGTTCCGCAATGAAATCGCGATGATGAGTCCAGGGACAAACATCAACCTGAAAATTTTACGCAGCGGTAAAGTCTTATCTTTAACTGTTTCATTAGGTTCTCAAAGTGAAGGGGAAGCGATCACGGCCGAGGTGATCCAAAAAATTGGCCTCGAAGTAGAAAACCTCTCACCTGAATTGGCGACCCGTTTAGGGTATACGGCAGAAACGGAAGGGATCGCGATCTCTAAAGTGAAACCCGGCTCTCCCGCAGCTCTAACGGGTCTACGCCCCTCATTCCTCATCACAGGAGTAGCGATGGAAGGCAACACCCAGAAAAAAGTGCGCAACACTACAGAATTCAACGAAGCGCTTAAAGAGCTGGGGGATAAAAAATATGTGATCCTCATCGTGCGCCACCAAAACTTCCAGCGCTATTACACATTGAAGATCAATTAATGTTGGGCTGTTAGGCAATCATGCTCATTGACCTAACATAGGACAAGATGAGTAGGATCGCAAAGCGGACATGTATACTGTGTCCAGTTGAAAGTTAGNNTCAGGCGTAGCCGGCGCGAAAATAGTTCCCTATTAGAAATAGGGGGCTATTTTCGCGGATCAAAAGGCTGGGATGCTAGCGTGGGTTGGTTGTCTAACTTTCAACTGGACACAGTATATGCAGGATAGGAATACTTATTCCTATCCTGCATACATGTCCGCTTTGCGCCCTTGCTTATCCTGGCCTATTTTTTATTTTCTGTTACTCAAATTCTCCGTCAGATCTTATATCATCGTCTCGGATTACACGACCATCTGCGAGAATAGCTGTAATATCGTGATCCGTACGCATGAAGGTAAATTCTAAATATACTCTTTTACAAAATACCCGTCGTACACCTATTTCCGAGCGTCTCGATGATTTTAGGATCGCTTTTAGGATCCTGGCACGCCCTTCCCTCATAGCCAAAAAGAAAAGCTGCTTTATACAAGGAATGCGATCAATATCTGTCTGGATTAAGTCAAAAATAGGTTGGTAGTGGCCCCCATCAAACCAACGTGTAAAAATTTTATTTGTCATTAGTGTAAATGTGCATTGAGGAAACAAGAATATCTCTTGCGGTAGACAAGGCTCACCCCAACGGAACAGCCATTCAAAATTAGATGCACGAATTGTGCTCAAATAATCGGGAAGCGGCTGCTGCCTAAGTTCTGCGCGAAAACAGGCTGCTTTCTCAGAGAGAGGAAGTACAAACATTTTCTGTAAACGCTTTGCCAACGATGACGGATATTTCTGCGCTTGGATTTGCCAATCTGAAGATTCACAAAGAGCCGTAAGGTATCTTCTCAGCCCCTTCTTAGGAGCAATGAGATATTCCCGGCTAAAAGAATCTGATAAACGATGAAAAAACCTCGTGAGCCTCATATCAGCAATCATTTGGTCTATTTGCCTGAAAGCCAGGCGACTAGGCTGCACTTCTATAGGTATTTTACAACGGTCCGCTTCCTCCTTTAACTTTTTAAAAGCCCGTTGGGCTAATGCGATAATCCTTTTCTTAGGAGTAGGGTGGGATTGTTTAATCCACACGAATTCGTCTGCGATCCAACTTACTCTGAAATCTCTCGATTGGATATTTTTATCACAATTTTTGTAAATCAATTCCGCTTTTTTATAGAAAAATTGGGATACAGGAGCAATCATCTCCGGATCGCAAAAAGAGAGCGTATGCTGCTGCAAATCGGATGGCAGCAAAGAAAATCGATTAAACGTAAGGTGAATGCTCATATTTTATACCGCTCCTGGCTGAATGAGATTTTGATCCGCGCCAAAAAATAAGAAACTTTATACCTTTCGCGCACCTCAAAAGCCAATTATTGAGTCACGAAAGGTATACCTAGCCTGAATATTTTTTTAAAGAGCTATACGTACATAAGTTAGTTCAAGCGCAAAAATCGCTCCTATTAGAAATAGGGGCTATTTTTGCAGATGGAAATTATGGGATATCGCAAGGTGGACATGTATCTTGCCGCCTTGCGATCCTACTTATCCTCTCCTATTTTCCTATCAAGAAGAATGATTAGACTGTCGGTGATGGGGCTTTAGTCGGAGCCAAAGGCCGAGGGAAATAATGGTGAACGCCCCAAATATGGTGGGGACGGTCATCACCTCTTTCGGCAGTAGGGCGGAGACGATAAAGGTGCTTAAGGCGCCAAGGCCCATGTTGATGAATTGGATGATAGCCGACGCGTTTGATTTGTCTGTAGCCTCTCCTAAAGCCTCTGAAGAGGCGTTCGTGAACGTTAGGCTCTCCCCAATCATCATGATCGCCTGAGGGATAAATAGAGTCCAAGGATTGAGCCATCCGTTGGCAAAAGAGACAGCCATGATCAAAACACCCGTCGCAATCACTAAAATCCCAGAAACCATGTTGATTCGAGACGATTTTCTCCCTGCTAAACGGAGCGAAGCCATCAATCCCACGATAATACCTAGCGGCGGAATCAGGTTGTAGAGACCGTACATTTCGGGGGTAAGGCCAATTCTCTCTATCCCTAAGTAGGGCGCCTCACTCGCAAATACGTAGATGAGAGAAGTTCCCATCCCCATCAGAAAAGAGTGGAGCATAATCGAAGGATTACGCAATTGCCGAAAATAGCCCTGGATAATCCGTTTCGTTTGGAGCGCTTCGTGATCGAGATGGCGCGCTGTTTCGGGAAGCTTGTAACATAAAAGGGCGAGCATAACGGTGTAACCCGCTAAAAAGAGGAAACACCCCTCCCAACCAAAACGGGTCGTTAAAAATCCGCCGATCGCCACGCCGAGGCCCGGCATCACAGCAAAAGCGAGCAAAATATAGGAGAGGCTTTTCGTTGCGCCAGAGCCCTCGTGAGAGTCGCCAATCATAGTAAAGGTGATCTTCAGACCCACCGCGGCACCTAAAGCCTGGAAAAATCGGCCGATAAGGAGCCAGTTAAAACTCGGCGCTTGCCAGCATAGAAGCGATCCCAGGAAAGCGAAAGCAAGGCCAATGTAGATCGCCCTTTTTCGGCCAAAGCGATTCGCTAAAGGGCCGTAAGGGAGCTGGCCTACTGTATAACCGAGCAGGTAGACGCTCATCGTCTGCTGCGCCACCGAATCAGATATATGGAAAAATTCAGCTAGTTCAGGAAGTGAAGGGGTGAATAAAACGGCAGAAATCGAAGCAAATGAAATCAGCAAAAGGAGAACAACAATCCGAGGACCTTGTAATAAACGCACGATTTACCTCACTATTCTTGTATCGTCACTGAGCTGTGTGATTAAACGCAAGATCCGATCCAGAAGGGCTTGCGCCTGCAAAGAGGCGCCGGAACGGATCAAAGCATCCAGCTCTTCTCTCTCTTGTAAAAAGAGGTTCCCCATCTCCGGTTGTAAAAGCGAAGCGTAACGATGAGGGTTCTGATCAATCTGCCGTTCATAGGCATCGATTTGTTTCGCAATTAAGACAAGCTTGGCCTCTTGAACCTCTTCGATGAGGCGGCCCTCTTCATCCTGCGCTTTTTGCAGGCTCTTCTGCGCTAAATCGAGCTTTTTTTGTAGATAAGAGATCCTTTGTTTCTGCTTAGAAACAGGCAATTCCTTTTGCGTCCAAGCGGAATCTAGAGGAGTGGGCTCCGTTTGGTAGGAGCAAGAAGCTAAAAGAACAAAAAGTATAATGTGTCTCATTTGAGGGGATCGATAAACTCTTTAAACGAGGAATCCTCCTTTATACCAGAAAATGCGCTTTCATTCACGATTTTATCGATATTAAATTCTCCATGCTTCCAGGCGGTCTGAAGCCACCCCCCGGCAGGCTGCGCTTTTCCTAAACGGGCAAAGGAGCGGGCATTGCGAAGAGCGGCCTCTTGTGTAGGAGAAATTTGGTAGCAGCGAGTCGATAATTCGACAACTAAAGGATCGTTTCCGTTTTCCGCTGCGAGTTCATGAAGAAGGCATACAGATTCCTCTGCCAAATGTTCTTTGATCGAGAGCAAAAGCTGATACGCCTCCTCTTTTTTCCCCTCTTTCATATCGAGAAAAGCGAGGTATTGAGAAGCGGCAAACCAGAGAAGTCCCCCAGAACTTTTTGTCCGCACTTCATCGAGTAGCCGTCTCGCTTCCCCATTTTGTCCGGCAGAGAGGGCCTCTTCAGCACGAATCAACAAATTTTTATTCCCATCATCTCGATCTCCTGTCGTAGCAAATCGACACTTTCTCCATGAATCGAAGCTCTGATAGGCGAAGAGGAAAAAAAAGGCTCCTGCAAGAAAAAAACCGCCGAGAAAAGAGAGACAAGCAATGAAAGAGGCTAAAAAAGCACCAATCAGAAGAGACGCTCTAAACCCTTTAAGCCCGAATAACCCTTCACATATAATGCGGAGCAGTTGCCCCCCATCGAGCGGCAATACGGGAAGAAGGTTGATGAGGCTCCAAAACAGATTGGCTCTTTGGGTAGCTTTAAGAATGCCGAATAAAAGGGGTGAGGAAGAGAAATCGAAGCGCAATAGCATCGTGGCTAAAAGGGATAGGCCAAAACCAAAGAGAGGTCCGTTGAGCACAACGATAAACTGCTGCCAAAATTTAAGGTTAGGTCCCCCATCATAGGAGGTAAGGCCCCCTAAGGCAACTAATTGAATCTGCGCTTTTTGCTTAAAAGCGATCGCCGTTAGAGCATGCCCATATTCGTGAATCAAAACAGAGAAGAAAATAATACCGACCCAGATCAACATGCCGATCAGGCTTTGGCTACTCATCCAGCCAATTAAAGCCGCAAAAAGCCAAAAAAAAGGGTGAATCGCAATGGGGATTCGGCCTGGAATGACAATCACATTACACCTTCATTGCCTGTTGGATCGCCCGTCCCATATCGGCTGGGCTATGGGTGATAATAACACCCGCTTTTTCAAACGCCTCGAATTTATGAGCAGCAGTCCCCTTTCCACCCGAGATAATCGCTCCGGCATGCCCCATCCGTTTTCCGGGAGGCGCTGTTGCGCCAGCCACAAAAGCGGCCACCGGCTTTTTGCAATGGCGCGAGATCCACTGAGCCGCCTCTTCTTCCGCGTCTCCGCCAATTTCCCCAATGAGCAAAATAGCCTCTGTCGCAGGGTCATTTTGAAATAAGGTTAACACGTCGATGAAATTCGTACCATTTAACGGATCTCCCCCTATGCCGACGCATGTCGATTGCCCGAGCCCGAGCTGCGTTGTCTGCCACACCGCTTCATAGGTCAATGTACCGGAGCGGGAGACGATTCCAATCGATCCTTTGCGGTGAATATAGCCCGGCATAATCCCGATTTTACATTCGCCGGGGGTGATCAAACCGGGACAATTAGGACCGATCAAACGGGAGCGTTTAGATGCGCTCATGNNAGCACCGGGACCCCTTCTGTGATGCAAACAATCAATTCAATCCCCGCCTCTTCGGCCTCTAAAATCGCATCAGCAGCGAAAGGAGCTGGCACAAAAATAAGGGTCGCATCGGGGTGAACCTTCTCCTTGGCTTCCCACACAGTGTCGAAAACGGGAAGGCCTAAAACTTCCAGCCCCCCTTTTCCAGGAGTTACCCCTCCCACTACATGAGTCCCATATGCGAGACATTGTTCGGCGTGAAAACGTCCCGCTTTCCCTGAAATTCCCTGAACAATCACTCTCGTTTTCTTATGGGCCAAAATCGCCATGTTTTACCCCTTTACCGATTGAACAGCCAATCTGGCTGCGGTCTCTAAATCATCTGCTGTTGTGATTTTCAGATGGCTCTCTCGAAACATCCGCTTCCCCTCTTCCACATTGGTCCCTTCCATCCGGACAACAATCGGAATGTGAATTTTCATCTCCTTAGCTGCATGGATCACCCCATCCGCCAACGTAGCGCAATTCATAATCCCGCCAAAAATATTGACCAATACGGCCTTCACTTTGGAATCGGACAGGATAATGCGAAACCCTTCCGCCACTTTTTCCTTAGAAGCTCCGCCACCCACATCGAGAAAGTTAGCTGGGCTTCCCCCCTCTAATTGAATAATATCCATCGTGGCCATGGCCAATCCCGCTCCATTAACCATACAGCCGATATTCCCATGCATCGCAATGTAGGCCAAATCGAACTCTTTCGCAGCGGCTTCCTGAGAAGAGACTTGCGTCGGATCGTAAAAGGAGGCAATTTCCGGCTGCCGAAATAGCGCGTTATCATCGATAGCCAATTTCGCATCGAGAGCGATGATCTCCCCGTCAGGAGTTGTCACGAGAGGGTTGATCTCCAACATCGACGCATCGGTCTCAATAAAACAGCGGGCGAGTTGCTGCGCAATCAGCGCCCCTTTTTTCGCCATCTCACCTGTCCATCCCATGAACTTCGTCAGCCTAAGCAACTGATAAGAACGGAGTTTCCCATCAAAAGAAAAGGGCATTTTCAAAATCCGATGGGGCATGGTGTGGGCGATCTCTTCAATTTCCATCC